>JAUQYT010000101.1 GCA_030587605.1 Candidatus Njordarchaeum guaymasense | reverse complement strand
CCCTCAAGGCTGGAAAATCCGTCGGTTACCCGAGAGGTGGGTGGAGAACCATCATAGAGAAACTCTCCTCTTTAATTTCCGGGGAAGGCGGAGAGATAAGAACCAAGTCCAAGATTGACAAGATCATCATAGATGAAAGACAGAGGGTCCGTGGCGTTATTGCGGAAGGGCAGAAGATAGAAGCCAACAACGTCGTGTACACTGCTCCATGCCAGTATCTTCCTACCCTAGTAGAGGAAGCGGCTGTTGGACGGGCTTTCCTGGAGAGAGCAAGAACAATGATCCCCAATGCTGGTGTCACCATCGACTTCGGCTTACGAGGAAGAGTATCGGATCTGAATGGAATGGTAGCCGTCGACGACCCTTTCATACTCGCTCAGTTCACCTCGAACATAGATCCGTCAGTAGCCCCATCGGGGGAGCAACTTGCAACATTTCTATACGTTCTACCACTGCAACAAGTCAAAAACAGAAGCATGGTGGAGAAGGCTTTTGAGACCCTTTTGAACTACGCGTTCAAAATGTTCCCGAAGATCAAGGGGTCAATCCTGTGGGAGAGGAGAATCACCATGGACATCGTAGACGGCGTCCTCCCCACACCCCTGCAATCAAGGGAGAAGCGGATAGGCTTAACTGGACCAGCCAAAGGGCTCTACTTTGCCGGAGACTGCTATGACGGCGAAGGTGGAGGCTCCGATATCGCTTTCCACTCAGCGAAAAGATGCTCAGAAATCGTAGAAAAAGGATGAAAACGCTTTTTCCCCATCAGCGAAGATCGCAAAAGCATAGCCACTGGGAGCGGTTGTAGCATTAGTGACACCATGAGGTTAAAATTACTATCGTAGTTACTAGTAGATCAATGTTGGTGGCGCGGCCTTTCTACTTCTTGTTTTGAAGAGAAAGTCCCCTCCCCTCCTCCACCGCGCCTCCAACTACTGCTTCTATTTCAACAATAAAGCTAGGTTTGTGAAATCGTTTTCAATTATTACTCTCTTTTAAAACAGCAAAATAAGTGAGTGAGACCAATCACCTTACTTCAGCAAGGTACGCAGTGTGTTGACAATTTTGGAGCAGTCTTCATTTGTAAGGGCCGGATGGCACGGAACTGATAGAACTTCGTCTGCCGCTTTTTCTGATTCAGGGAAGTTGCCCTTCTTGTATTTGAAGGTCTTGGAGTAGTATGGCGAGAGGTGTATCGGGCTCTCGTAGTACGGGGCCGACGCAATTTCGTTCTCGTTGAGTTTCTTCATTAGGTCGTTCCGGGATATTGGTGAGATGCCTGGTTTCACGCGGATCGTGTAGACGTACCACGCGTGTTTGGCCCACTCTTCGACTATCGGCACTTGGATGCCCGCCAAGTCTTTGAGGTTTTCTGTAAGGTTTTGTGCGTTTCTCGTTCTAGCTTCGAGGAATGATGGCAGTCTTTTCAGCTGAACTCTTCCTATAGCTGCTTCCATCTCTGGCATTCTGTAGTTGTGACCTAGCCTCTCGCACTTGTATTCTTCCTTTTCTCCGTGTCTTCTGATCATCCAGATCTTGTTAGCGAGTTCGTCGTCGTTGGTGGTGACTGCTCCTCCTTCACCCGTGGTAATGTTCTTACTCGCGTAGAATGAGTAGCAACCGAGGTGTCCAATGGATCCGGTTCTCTTACCCTTGTATTCGCTGCCTATCGACTGGGCACAGTCCTCAATTACGATGATCCCTTTGTCCTCAGATATTTCCATTATGGGATCCATGTCAGCCGGGTGGCCATACAGGTGAACTGGAATTACGGCTTTGGTCTTCTTTGAGATCGCTTTCTTGAACTTGGCAGGGTCAATGGTGTAGTTTCTTCCATTTATGTCTGCAAAGACGGGCTTCGCTCCAGCCAGCACAACGACGTTTGCAGTGGCTATGAATGTGAAGGGAGGGACTATGACCTCGTCACCGTTCTCGACGCCTGCAGCGAGGAGAGCAGCATGGAGCGCAGCTGAACCTGAGTTCACGGTAAGAACGTGTTTAACGTTCAAGTAGTCTGCTAGTTCCTTCTGAAAAGCCTTATTCATCGATCCTTCTCCGAGACGATTAGTTAAGTTCCCTGAGTCTAAGACCTTCAGGACCTCATTCTTCTCCTCAGAACCAATAATGGGCTTGTTAATCGGTATCATGACCACATGTCAATCTCCATAGAGTATTTTGAGTTTGAGGGTAAATGTTACAATTATTTAACATATATATCCTACGTCATGGCGCCGCCCACTTCTCAGTTAGAAATCACGTGCTTTCTTGCATGCGACCTCTTCGTAAGGGACCATTACAACCACAAAGATCATCGCGAAGCAGAACCGGCGATTCCTGAACTCTCAATCGTTCATGTCAGACACGGTTAGCCAGCAAACTCGAAAACGATATATATCGCCCAAACAATATAGTGAAGGATTGAAGGTGTTTTGATTGGAGGAAGAAAAGAAGGAAGAATACTACAAGAAGCCTGAAGAGGTTGCTCCGCCACCGACAGCACCACCTGGAGGGGCTCCGCCCAAGAAAGTAGTAAAGAAGAAGCCAGTAAAGAAGAAAGTGGCGAAGAAGAAACCAGTGAAGAAGAAAGCGAAGAAGGCAAAGAAAGCGAAGAAATCAGGAAAGAAGTAGTTTGCGTGCCGTCGGAACGTTAGTTCAGTCTACTAGGGCGTACTGAAATCTCACCTTTATTTTCTTATTTTTATGTTTTGCTTTTCTTCTTGGTAGTTGATGTCTCTGCTTTTTCTGTGATTAATGAGGCTGGCGTTAGGCGCTTGTCTCGCGAAGGACTTATCGTTGTTACCCCACCTATGTCGATCGGGGTGACTATTTTGCCGACCAACCCATGGAGGGAGTACGGAAGCCTGGCGAACCTCGTCCCACCCCTCGTCACCCATGTGTCTATTGGTATTCTTTCCTCTTCTTTTGCCCACTTGGCAAGCTGGTCCCTTTGTTCAAAGGTCCACGTGTACGACTCAGGATCCTCTATGTAGATGTGGAAGCCACGTCCAGAGTATATGACTTCAAGCTTCTTGTACCCTTTCTGAAGAAGAATGCCGTGGAGCTTCACGGTGTTGGCTGCCGCCTCCTTGAAGCAGATGTAGCAGAAGCCGTACATTGATTTTCTCTTCATCCTTTCTCCGAGGTTTCCACAGTTCGGGCAGTCAATGTTTTCAGGGTCCACGTCGAACATGACGTGCTGCCCAACAATGTTAGTGCATTTGGAACAGTCTTCTTCTCCACGTTTCTTGCACTCAATGCATTTCTCCTTATCTTCGTAGATGTTTCTGTCATAGTAGACGTCTTCAGGAGAGTATTCTACCAACTTCCCTTTTAGTTCCGTAACCTCTGTCAATGATACTAGGAGCATTTTGCCTTGAAATCTCTTGAGATGCTTACGAGCTATGCCGCTTTCGGTTCCCACATCAACTGAGAAGATGGGGTTTCTTAGAGGCTGAGGTAGGCGATCAAGCCATTGCTTGACTTTTCCCACATCGAATTCGTCAGAGTAGTACCCCTTCCTCTGTAGAATAGTTGGTGGGTAGTGGTTGACAGGGAAACATAGCCTCTGACGCAAAGTGAGCTCCTCCCAAATACCGTTTTGGAACAGAGACACGTCAAGTGTAAATGCTTCGCCTATTGCTCTTATACTTTCCAGTCTATGTACCATTCATGGCGGGGTAACTGATGCGCTAGAGATCCGGTGACAAATTGCTGTCCTAGACTTTTCAGCGTATGACCCATGACGGTCTTCCGCTTTTCTTGTTGTCAGATTCTGCTACTTGTCGTTTGGCAGATAGCGCCCTGAGATACGCTGCTGTTGTGAGAGTCGAGGCTACTGGTTTAAAGTCACCTGCCCAATCCAAGCCAAGGGCGTCTTCGACGCTGCTGGCGATCTCATCCGTTGTTGCTTCCCCGAGACGGTTAACTGTGTCATAAACTTCCTTTTTCCAGACGCCATTGGCATCGATGGCCCGGTTGATCTGCTCCTTCACGCTTCCACTAACTGAGGGAGAGTCATGAGATGGGGCAAGGAGATCAATCTTTAAACCTAACAATCTGTTGAGAACAAGCTCCCTTCTCTCAGCGCTACCAGTCAAATCAATTATATACTTGCATGGGTTTGAAGGGGATTCAACAATCTCGTCACCCGCGAATAGGGCTCTCCTGTGGTCATCATAGAACATCGTGTGTCCGCCGCAGTGACTTCCTGTATGGATGGCTGTCAAGGTAGAAAGACCCAACTCAATTTTCTCCCCACCAACGAGAATCGAATCAGGGTTGACTGCGGTGACTTTGCCAAATGCTGCTTTAAGCTTGCGTGTAAGTCCGCTAGACCCCTCAGAGACGTCGAAATGCTTCGTAACAAGTAGACTTGGATCCCTCATAGTTTCGGCGCTAGCGCTATGGGCTGAAATTTCTCCTCCGCTTGAATTCTTGAGTTCCGCCGCGGAGCCAAAGTGGTCGGGGTGTTCGTGAGTTAATAGTATGTGCTTCAAATGCTGCTTAGGGTTCTTTCCGTGCTTCTTGATCACGTCGATGACTTCTTTCCACAGCTCGCCTTTTGCCCCAGTATCGATTACGGCTACTTTCTCATCCAATATTATGAAGCTTGAGTTTGACATGCCGTTTTCATCCTGTCTACCGTGAACTCTAATCAGACCCGCACTGATCTCCTCATAGGTCAAAATACGTCCCTCCTTTATAATCACAGTTAGTTGATTAACAGCCATTTAATTCTGATGGATCATTGTGGAAAATATCCCGCCTTGATAATTAGGTTCAGATACACAATGTCCTTGGTCTTCGTAAACCAATCATCTTCCGAGCGCTTAGGGAAAGAATACGAATGCAAACAAGGCGATCGAAGCAACTAGCAGGATTGAGAACGCTGTTTTGTTCCAATGGAGAATCTTCTGACCGTCTAATGGTGCAATGGGGATCATGTTGAAGAGAGCTAGCCACCCGCTTAGATATACTCCTAGCAGCAAGAAATCCGCGAAATCGGGAAACAGAAAGAGCAGGCCGACCATGGTGGCACCTATTGCGATGTTGGTTGCTGGTCCAGCCGCCGCTGTTTTTCCATAAGCTTGAGGCTGTGCCCCGCCTGCTATCATCACGGCTCCAGGTGCGAATATTTTGAAAACTGGCAATACACAGGTCAGGATAGTCAGCATAGCGTAGGATGGTATTATTCTGAACTCCGCAAGAAGACCGTATTTCTGGGCCACTACTTTGTGCATGAGTTCATGTGGGAGAAAACTCAGAAACAGAATTATGGTTAGAACAATGAATGAAGCGAAGGTGAAACTCGGGAGGACTACCAACGGGAAAAATGAGATTCCTAATGAAAGACTGAAAAGTATGAGAAGACATGTGGCAGCCAAAAGGTGTTTAACTTCAACCCTTGAGAAAGGTGTCCTGCCCCTCTTCACTTCGTATGGCTGACCGTATGTGAATTGATAATAGGTAGACTCATTATGAACTTCTGTTTCATCAACATCTTTGCGCATATTGAGCCTACCGGATTCTCTGGGAGGCTGAACAGGTGCAAGAGTATCATCCATTCTCTTAGGAATCTTCTCCTCTTTAGCTTCATGTAAACCGATGCAATTATGCGACTCTGGGAGTCTATGTTTCGCACAGTAGTACTTGTTACATCGTCTACACAGGTAGGGTAATGACACCGATTCGCCGCACTCAGCACACGTCGCCAACCTGAATTCACCTGGCGTCAATGTTTTGATACGGGACTAATAGAGGCGTGAAGTTAATAAGAAGTTCGCTGTCGGAAACGTCTCCTGCAACCTGCAGTAATGATTCATCACAAAATGGTGCCTCCACTGACTGTGGGTCGAATCGGAAGTTCCTTCGTCGTGGGGAAATGGTTTCAGAGAGACAAGACCATGATTCTAGCAACCGTCACAAAAAATAGTGAGGAAGAGCGCTTGCTTCTTCCCTTGTCTAGTGCGCTAATGGTACCGCGCCTAAGCTTCTTCTGGGGATCTTGGCATACTCCAAGCAGCAATGCTGACCTTCGTTGTTCGCTCCACTTTGATGCGAAAAAGTCATTACGCGCTATCTGTCGCCATTGAGCTTGTTATTACGTACTGTGCGCAAGGTTTTCTTGTCCACTTTCAAGTTAACGCTGCCTCCTTGACGATGTGGTTCTGCGAACCGTTCCCGTTTAGCGTAAGCATTGACGCGATTAGATGCCCAAGAGGTGTCAGCTGAGCAAGTGCTCCCTTTGAGTTTTCCGTTCCCCCATATAGCAGCTTCAAGACCCTCAGCCGTTTTATGTTCCACTTAACTGTCGAGTAGCTCATTCTCAGTCCATGTGATAGTCTCTCGCATAGTCTTGTCAATGTCATAGAATCGTATCTTAGTTCCTCAGACGCGGAGACAAGGAGAAACTTTTGCCTCTCACTAAGAACCGACTGAGCCATTTCAAGCAGATGCTCACCTAATCCGCTGTCTAGCGCGCTCAAGGACAAGGACTGCAAAGGAGAACAAGTCGGACTCGTCGCGGTGTAACTCTTGACATCTAGGACAACACTGGGAACGCCGTCATCAGCGGTCGAGTTGCTGCTTGAGGGTGCAATTACCTCTTGTAATTTGTTGGTCACCCCGTCGAGCCATCTTCTCACCTTTGAAAACACAATCACCTGGCATTTAGCTCCTACACCTACCTGCCTGTTTTTCACCCTCAGCATGGCTAGTTTAAGCCACTAGGAGAGACACGGTAGAGAGTTATATTTAAGCATTTGGTCAACTTTATTTACCTGCATTCTGCCGCGTGGACCTTGGCTGGTAACTTGGCGATAGTAGTCCCTGACTCAGGTAAACGACAGGAGTGGAGAGCTTGTCGGACTTAAATGACAACAATCAACAAGGTCGATCCAAGATTTTTGGCAGTATGAAGAGCCCGGAACTGTCGGTCATAATGAAATTACTGAAAACCGAGGAAGCATCAATCAGTATCCACGCCCTCTCACGGGAGGTAGCTTTTTCAGAGGAGATCCTTCTCAAGATGATTCAACGATTGGAGGAAAGCGAGCTCATCAGTAGAACCGACAATGGCATGATGGTAGCGGCGCCCATCGGAGAAGACCGGCTAAAGCTCGCGATCGCAGCGGTTAGATATGGTGCAACGGTTGAAGACTCTGCTAGTGCGTTATCATGGAAGGAATTCGAATCTTTCTGCTTGAAAGTGCTTGAAGGAAACGAGTACTCTTGTTATCAAGGATTTTGGTTTAAGTCACCTAAAGGAAGAAGATACGAGTGTGATGTTGTAGCTACGATGAATTCTCTGATTTTAGTTGCGGACTGCAAGCACTACGCAGGACGTGTCAAAGGGCTAAATGCTGCGGTTGACAAACATCTTGAAAGAGTAGGCGCTTTCGCTAAAAGCGTCCCAACACTTGTCAGAAAAATCCCCCAGATACTAGAATGGGACCAAGCTACAATAACACCAATTATGGTAACGCTTTTCCCAGAAAACATTACAGTAATTGAAGGCGTCCCAATAGTCCCGGTCTTCAAGCTGAACCAATTCCTGCAGGAAATCACTTCAAACATCGATAATATAACTCACATTGCAGTTAAACCGTCAAAGCAAAAAAGGCTAACTTTAGAAACCGGAACAACACGCAGCCGTCATGGCGGACAGAGAGGCAAAGGGCTTAAATTCAGCGAGTAGCATTTTGAAGCTGTTAGAGAAGCGTTGCCCCTACGATGCCGAGAGTGATCTTCATCAGATTTGTGCGCGGAGCTGACCCACATGGATTTCAACAAGGTCAACATATTGCTAACAGGTCCACCTGGTTCAGGAAAAACTCGCTTAATTCAGAAGATTGTTGATGATCTGAAGGCACTCGGCGCGACCATCGGTGGCCTCCTGACTCCCGAGATACGTACTAGCGGCGAGAGAACCGGTTTCTACATTATTGATCTGATTACTGGAGAAAAGGGGTTAATGGCTGACGTGGGTCTCGGCTCTGAAGTCAGGGTTGGGAGATACGGAGTCAACCTAGATGTCATCAAGGATATTGGGGTTAATGCTCTGCACAGAGCTCTCAGTAAGGGAGATATCATAATCATAGATGAAATTGGGAAGATGGAGCTCTACTCGAACGAGTTTCAGGAAGCTGTTGAAAAGGCGCTATTCTCAAGCAAGCCTTTGCTGGGCACTATTGGTGAAAGACTAACACATCCCTTTGCCACAAGAATAAGGTCGATGCCAGGCGTCAAATTAGTGACTTTGACCCGATCTAACTGGGATAAAATGTACAATGAGATCAAGGAAATGCTCTTCTGAACCAGATATGCGCATGAAGAACCAAACGTGAAATCCTACCACATTGTTCTCTCTTCTCGTTCTCCTGAGGACTGTCATGCAGCTGATTTGGGAAATTGGTGTCGTGTCATAGCTATTCATTGGCCAAGATAATTGGAGGAACCTTAGTTGAAGATAGGTGTTATCTACGGACGTCTAACTAGCATCTGGCCGACAAGGATGCTTACCAAGAGTATCGGGAGGCTTGGTCACACCGCTGTGCTTTTCTCCCTCCGTCACGTTACTACCACAGTTGGAGAAGAACGCAATTACAGCGGCGGGAACCAGCAGGAACACGACGTTATGAAGTTCAGTTATAGAGGTAGAAGCCTGGACGATTTGAGTGCGGCAATGGTCAGGACTCTCTCCTACGGGACTCTTGACCAAATAACTTACAGAGTTTCTCTATTGGAGCACATGGAGAAGTCTGGGATTTTCGTGGTGAATCCCGCTTACGCTTTCCGACGCGCGAGAGACAAGTACGCAACGTTATTCTACTTGGAGAAAAATGGCATCCCCGTGCCAAAGACCGTGGTCACAGAGCGCTTCAGGCGAGCCTTGAATGCCGTGAGAAGCATAGGTGACGTTGTCATAAAGCCTCTCGTCGGTGCTCGAGGCGAAGGCTCCATTCGCACGTCTGATTTCGACGTGGCTTATAGGGCACTAAAAGCCGCCTACTCGGTTGGGCAAGTCCTCTACATTCAGGAGTACGTTCCTAAACCTGATCGCGACATCAGAGCCTTCGTAATTGGCGACGAAGTTGTCTCAGCTATGTATAGAGTTGCGACCCCTGGTTCGTGGAAAACGAATGTTGCTCAGCAAGGGAAACCCATCAGGTGCAAATTGTCCAAGGAAGTTGAAGAGATAGCCATTCAGGCGTCGAAATCGCTTGGTTTGGAGTACAGCGGAGTGGACATCATTGAGAGCGAGATGGGGCCTAAGGTCACAGAGGTCAACGCTGCGCCAACGTGGCACGGGCTGCAGATGGTGACACCATTCGACATCGCCGACAGGATCATGGAACACGTTATCATGAATGTGAAGAACTAAGTTTCAAGCCGATACTAGAGAATGGAGTCAAGCGTTGATTGGCAGGGTTGCTGACTTCTCTTCCTTTCTTCAATGACTTGTTGGGTTCCATTGGAACGCAGCCTCTGTAGAAGATCAGGCTTGAAAGAAATCGATTCTCTAGCGTTGAAGAGTGTGCATATGACACGGTCTTCTGTGGAAGGTATAAGTCTGTTCAAAAGAACACCATACATCGCTACTTGTGGTATAGCTAAGATCAGACTGACATCTCGAAGACCTGGTTTGAAGTCGAGAACTTGGACTGTCCTATCGGGTGTTAGACGCACGAGATCAATGTGTCCGGTTACCTTCAACTCTTCACTGTAGACTGGAACCTCTGAAGCAACCATGTAAGGATCAAAGTTTAGCAGGAATGATAGGACGCTACCATGGCTGGTTGAAGATGAGACCACCTTTCTAACGAGCTTGAGCAATTCGCTGTAGGATTCGAGCTTCATTAACCCTTCCTTAGCCAGCCCGTACGCCAAGCTAACCCCGTTACTCTTGGAGATGTTTGTCATCCTCATGGAGGAGGCTCTAGCGAAGTCACTGCTTGAGAAGTAGTGGTGAGGAATCCTATCATCATACACGCGTTCCAAGAAGTCCCACAGTGACGATGCGAAGTCGTGTAGAGAAGGGTTAGATGCAAGGAGTTTGTGGTTTGATTGATTCCATTGAAACAAATACGGAATGTTCCCATGTGTTATAGTTTTTCTGAGGACGTCCTTCCCCACTCGTCCAACTCCCATTGCCCACACGACCATTTTCCTCGAAGCGACACAATGCACTGTCAGTACTTATTCGATGCTTCCATACATATCATTTGCGTCGCTCTTTCGGGTGCTGTCTTCCTCCGGCAACTACCTTTTGGTCTGGTGTTTCACGCGTTCTCGAATCGGTAGGAACAGTTTAATATGACCAAATCCTTAATAGTCAGTTTAAAGGTTTCGCGCGGTAATATTCAATGC
>JAUQYT010000081.1 GCA_030587605.1 Candidatus Njordarchaeum guaymasense | reverse complement strand
GCGATGCACTTCTCTTCATTCTTTCTCTTCGCTTTGAGGGCTTCATCTATTGCACTTGCTATTCCGTACGCTGATTCGGGTGCAGGAATGAATCCCTCTATTGACGTGAAGGTCTTCGCTGCCTCAAAGACGTGTTTCTCATCGGTTGGATAGGCTACGGCGGATATGATACCTTTGTTTCTGAGGAGGCTTATGATCGGTGATGCTGCGGAGTAGCGGAGTCCCTCCGCGTAGACCGTTGGTAGCTCTGTGTCAGGGCCCATCGAGTACATTTTCAGAAGGGGCGTGTGGTGAGCTGGGTCAGCGAAGTCGTACTTGTATTCTCCTTTCACGAGGCTGGGAGACGCTTCTGTCTGCGCGGCTATGAACTTTGTTCCGAGTTTGCGTTTGAGGGCTTCTCCCACGAATGGGAGTGCGAAGCCTCCAAAGTTGCTTCCTCCTCCGAGGCAAGAGGTCATTAGGTCTGGCCAATCGTCGACCTTCTTGAATTGCTCGATTGCCTCCAGCCCGATTATTGATTGGTGCATCAGGACATGGTTGAGAACCGATCCTAGGCAGTATGCTGTCTTCTTGTTGTTCATGGCGTATTCGAGGCCTTCGCTTATTGCTATTCCGAGGCTACCAGGGTGATTTGGGTTCTTGACGAGCATTTTCCTTCCGTACTCTGTTTCCTTGCTTGGGGATGCATAAACCTCGGCACCGTAGAGTCTCATTAGTACTCTTCTCTCGGGCTTCCAGTCGTGGGCGAATCTCACCCAGAAAACACTGCACTTGAGACCATTTAAGGCCGAGGCATACGATAGGGCGCTCCCCCACTGTCCCGCCCCAGTCTCTGTTGAGACGTTCTCGATACCTTCCTTGGCGGCGTAGTACGCCTGAGCCAAGGCGGTGTTCACCTTGTGTGAACCTGTCGGGCTAAGGTCCTCTCGCTTATAGTAGAGTCTCACCTTGTCCTTGGGTAATTTCAGATACTTTTCGAGGCGCCTAGCCCTGTGGAGGGGTCTTGGGCGCCCTGCTTGCAGGTAGAGATCTATGATCTCGCTGGGAATGTTCACCCAACGGTCGGTAGAGAATTCTTGGCCTAGGCATGTTTTCACCATTGTGCGCTTCAGCATGTCCAGCCGTGAAACTCCGTCCCCTGGTTCTTTTGGCGGAGATAGAGGCTCAGGTAAATCAGGAACTATGTTATACCATTTCTTGGGAAGTTCATCAGTGGAAAGACTTATCTGGGTCACATTCTGATTCAAAAGCATCAAGCTCCTCAAGGAAGCGAGTGTTTTCAACCATATTATTAGGAGACTTGTTCTGTCGCTACGACGTTGATTCGCTTAGAGGCTTTGATCCCTTTAACTCTATCTGTCTTCCTTTGGGGTTTCTGATTGCGATTTTCTTAGTAAACCCAGGACGTACTCATGGCGGAGAGGTAAAGTTTTAGAAGGGAAAAGGAGACTGTTGTTATTGGAGGTAAAGGTTCGAAGCACCAAGATGAGTGGACTGCTTTAGCAAGCACCGATTATTGGATGCGTTAAAGACCCTTTATTGCGGAAAACAAAGAATTGGAGGGATCTGTTACGGAGGCCTCGATCGATCGTTTTCTCACAGGCAAACTGCGTAAAACTATTATGTTAGATGAGTTGTTTGCTACTTATCTCCCTCAGTTCATTGCGGGCAAGGAGAAAGTCAGGTTCAAACTGAAGAACGCTCTAATTGATAGTGCGTCATTTGTTCAAGGTGATCAAAACATCCACGCGTACTTCTACTTCAAGCCACAAGCAGACGCTAACTTTGAACTGAAGATTGGGTTCAAGGATGGACGCATAGTAGCCAAAGGGAATGGGAAATGGGGGAACATGGGTGAACTGATCGACATCGATGAAGAACTGAAAGGTTGGATAGCCAATCTCTACTCAATAGGAATTATGAGAGAGAACAAAAAGATCACTGTGACACCAAGGAACAACGGAAGCAGAATTGAGCTTCCAGTGAAGAAGCACGACAAGGAATGGCGAGAAGCGCACCAGAAAATGAATGCAACCCCGAAAAAGATAGTTGAAGACATATTCAATATAGCTAACAGAATTGTGTCAGGGATTGCCAACTGGCAAGGGAAACAAGTTGATCCATGGAACCCAAGCGAACTAAGCAAGGGAAGAGCTACCGTAGCTCCACTGACACCGACTCCACTCTCACCGGTTCCACCGGTCACAGCTGGTTCAACCTTACCTCCACTACCTCCGATCCCTTCTGAGGAACCTACAGCATCACGTGTGGCTTTGCGCCCCGTTGAACCTCGAACGTTAGAGCCGCCGGAAGCGCAGGGACCAGTCCAGGGGGCAACAGTAATATGTCCAACGTGTGGTGTCGAAAACCCCCCTGGTTCTAAGACGTGCAAGAGATGCATGACTCCGATCGAGTACTGACGCATGGAACTTGCGTCGATGGTTCCTCACTCGTCTTGGGTTGCGCCCTCCGATCCTTTCTTACCTTTTTCTCATGTTGCGTCTAGTGCAGTTCTTGCGAATAGGAATCATTCTGACGCGCGGAGGTCTTCCCCTGGAGACGGTAGGCAGGGAAGAGTTTCTGTTGTGTTGACTGATTGCCACGTTTATTGATTCTTTTATCTGTTTGTGCAAGAAAGGTTTTTTTGTGTTAAGGTAAATGGTTGTCTTAAATAGTGTAGTAATATTATGCTATTTTCTGCTCGTTGAATCGCGTCGGTGTCTATTTCTGGTAGCAGTGCGGGAGATCGATATGGCTAACACTCGTCGGATCATAATCAAGGGTGCTAGACAGAACAACTTGAAGAACATCGATGTCGAGATCCCCCGCGACAGACTCGTTGTTATAACAGGCATAAGTGGTAGCGGCAAGTCGTCATTGGCTTTCGACACGCTATACGCTGAAGGACAGAGAAGATATATAGAGTCTCTCTCAGCTTATGCCAGACAGTTTCTTGAGCAGATGAACAAGCCTGACGTGGACTACATTGAAGGGTTGTCTCCCGCCATATCTATTGAGCAGAGGACTGCCAGCAGAAACCCCCGCTCAACAGTGGGAACTGCAACGGAGATACATGACTACCTGAGGCTGCTTTTTGCAAGGATCGGCAGACCACACTGCTACAAGTGTGGGAAGGAAATTAAGAGACAGACTGTTGACCAAATCGTTGATCAGGTTGTGAAACTAGATGATGGAACAAGAATCCAGATACTGGCCCCCATCGTTAGAGGAAGGAAGGGGGAGCACAGGGATGCCCTAGAGAAACTGAAAAGCCAAGGCTTTGTAAGGATCCGCCTAGACGGCAAGATCACTGAGATACCGGAAGTGAAGCCCCTTGATAAGAAGAAGAAGCATACGATAGAGGTAGTCGTCGACAGACTGACAGTCAGAGATGGGATCAGGACAAGGATAGCTGACTCAGTTCAAACCTCGCTTAAGCTCAGTGAGGGACTCGTTATCGTTAGAATAATGAAGGGAGAAGGGGAAGAAGGGGAAGAGCTGCTTTTCAGCGAGCAACTCTCATGCCCAGATTGTGGTGTCAGCTACGGGGAGATAAACCCGAGAAACTTCTCATTCAATTCTCCCTATGGCGCGTGCAGAGAGTGTAGCGGACTTGGGATTAAGATGAACATAGACCCAGACCTTGTGATACCTGATAAATCGAAGTCCATCACTGAAGGAGCTGTAGTACCCATGAGCAAGACCATTGACTCATGGTGGATGCAGTCAATGAAGAGCATCGCAAGACACTACGGCTTCACCGTGGACACACCGATAAAGGATCTCAACGAGAAGCAGCTCCACGCCATCCTTTACGGCTCCGGAGGCGAGAAGATCAAATTCCGCTACGAAGACGAGAACAGGAAGCTGTTCTACGAGCACGAGCGCCCAACTTCGGGCATCATAAGTGTTCTCGAACGCAGGTTCAGAGAAACAAAATCCGAGGGAATGCGTACTTGGTACCAAAGGTTCATGTCAGTTAAGAAGTGTCCCGCCTGCAACGGAGACCGTCTACGACCAGAGAGCTTGGCTGTCAAATTAACAGGCATGTCCATCGCAGAAGTGTCGAGGATGTCCGTATCTCGTGCCCTCAAATTCTTTGATGAGCTACAACTCACTGAAAAGGAGCAACTGATAGCGCGGCAAGTTCTCAAGGAGATAAAGAGCCGACTCAAGTTCCTCCTAGATGTTGGACTTGACTACATAACGCTGGACAGAGTAACGAGCACATTATCAGGTGGAGAAGCGCAGCGCACGCAACTCGCAACCCAGATAGGAACATCACTGGTGGGTGTTCTGTACATCCTTGATGAACCATCGATCGGTCTCCACCAGAGAGACCTCAAACGCATGATCGGAGCCTTGAAGAGACTAAGAGACCTAGGCAACACAGTCATAGTCGTCGAACACGACGAACAGACAATTAGATCTGCGGATTGGATCGTTGATCTAGGACCAGGCGCGGGAGTACACGGCGGGTACCTAGTAGCGAGTGGTACGCTGGAAGACATAATCAAGTGTGAGACATCATTAACTGGTC
>JAUQYT010000055.1 GCA_030587605.1 Candidatus Njordarchaeum guaymasense | reverse complement strand
TGCAAACAGTTGTCCGTATCAAAGTGCTTGAGATTTCAGTCACCTTATGCACTCAAAGGCCCCCATAGATCTGTCGAGACCCCACAAACTAGATTATATTGACGCACACCCGTTGATCTGTCGGGCAACAGATGGGTAGGTCTGGAACTCGAGTCGGAGTACTCTTAGCCGCGTCAGGGCTCGCTGTGTTGCTTGTATGTTCAATCCCTATAATGGACATCGAAAAGGTGATTGACATCTTATTCGTCGTCGGCTCTGGCATCGAGTATGGTCCGCCAAACGCTGGCACTGGCTACCATACAAGAGTGCTTGGCAAGTCCATTCTAAGAGGCGAAGTTCTCGTTGAAGGAGAAGGCATTCATCTGACTGTGCATGGCTATAATACTCAAGATCTTGCCGACGTTTGTGTGGAGGGGCGATATAGTTTCGTGGTCAATCCAGCTAATGATCTGTATACATTCGCCTTCCGCAACATGGGGGCCAATGGAAGCTTGGTGCATTTTGAACTGGAAGAGATCTGGACCAGACCTATGGGAATCGGCTCTCCTCCTCTTTTCATCTCAGGCTTAGTGGCGCTAGCCTTGTTCTCGACTGGCACACTTATTTCGGTAGTGACGCACCTTAGACGTTCTCAACATGCAATCCAAGATTTGAGAAATATCATGAACTCCATTGCTTCTTGAATCGCCATGCTTGTTCCAAGGGGGCAACCTCCTCTCTGGCTGTTATCGTCGATGAGCCTTGGTCATGAGGAGTGGCTCCCATACAACAATGCTGATGCCCTCGTATTGATCGAGTGGACAGAGAGGCCAGTCTAATAAGAAAGAGACCTGACATCTCGATTGGGGGACTTGCGGTTGGCGGTGAAGTTCACTCTGAGATACACTGCTATACAGGTCACCGACCTCGATCGGGCCTTGGATTTCTACCTGAGTGTTCTGGGAATGAGGTTAATAACTCGAATCAAGGTTCCAGAGACGAAAGGTGAGATGGCCATCGTCAAATCTGATGGGGTGGACCATTGGCTTGAGATCAACTGGTATGCAGATCAAGAATATCACCTGGGCGATGAACTTGACCACATAGCATTTGAAGTTGCAGATCTTGATGAAGCTATGTCGGAGCTGAAGTTGAAAGGGATTGAACCAGTATCCTATGTCAGAGAGTCGAAGAACTCACGGTGGACATACATAGCAGATCCTGACGGAATCTGGATAGAGATCTTCCAGAAAAAATAGCCGACCAGTTAGGGAGATTATGACGATGCGAATTGAGGCTGTCATATTTGATGTTCACGGAACGCTTGTTTATGTTGAGAATCGAGTTTCCGACGAGGAGGTGTCACAATATCTTTTCACTCAAGGTTACGAGGTTTCCCCGCAAGAGTTCAAAGCAGCATATGACTTCGTAGCCTTCATAGACTATCCAAAGCATGGTTATTCGAGTTGGCACTCTTTCCTGAAGCGTGTGTTATGGAGGTTAAAGATGAAGGTCGACGAGAAAACTTTGGAAGGACTCGTGGAATTGGATAGGAGGACCGGATGCGTATTGTATCCAGATGCTGCCGAGGCTGTTGTTAAGGCAAAAAGTCATGGATTCCGAACTGCGACCGCAACAACAATTGCACGTTTCAAATTCGAGACGGCTATAGAACCGATTAAGGAATGTTTCGATTTCGTCTGTACAGGCTATGATGCGAGATGCGACAAGTCAAATCCCAAAATGTACAGAACGATCTTGGAAACTCTGGGCGTAAAGCCTCAAGAAGCTGTTGTCATTGGAGACAACCTTCAATACGATGTCCTGCTTCCAAGAAAACTCAACATGCGCACAGTCCTATTGGATAGAGAGATAAAGAACCAGCATTGCACGATTCCAGACGCCGTCGCTAAAGATCTAAGAGAGGCCGTGGAAATCGCGTACAAGTTTACGACAGGTTAGCGCGGTTTCGAACCGATATTCGTAGGATGGTTGTCTCGTGTCATCACAGATAAAGACGCACGAAGGAGCACCGCGCTGGCATTGGCTAGAATTTGCGAAAGAAGTTCAGAACACGAAGTGGAGAGACGACTTGGCGTCCCACATTCGCGAAATCGCCCTAGCGCCAAAGGAGACAACTGAGACAATAGACTACTGTTTCCCAAACAGCTACCATAGTTCATTGGAGACAACAGACTACCATCCCCCAGATATACCCCTGTTCAAAGAAACAGGAACGAAAGACGTATTCCCTTTGCGGAACTCGCCGACTGGAACGAAATCAAGAAAGCCCTAGAAGCACCATAGTGGGCGGGAATCCGCGCGGTAGCTACTGGGCACCTACCTTGCGTCGATTCAAGGTTCCGTGCCCACTGTTATCTGTCTTTAGAAGTCCAATCTTGACTTTCTCAGTCTGATGCTGCAGTACGGGCACATGAACTGGTATTCAGAGAACCGCATTCTACATTTAGGGCAGTAATAAGCCATTGTAAGTCGCCTTACAATCATTTTGTTCGGCAAAATTGTATGTGCGCGCACCATTGAAAAGATGCAAGTCAAAACATGATTAAGTTTTCGCAACAGATATGCTCATCATCATCTAGTATTTTTCTAGGAACCATCTCTTATCGAAGTCCTTGATCTGCTTCACAGCGGTTTCAGGTTTCCATACTACACGCATGGCGATGTCCTTCTCAATGTTGATCATTTTGTATAGTTCTGGCCAGATAAATGCCGGAATAGTATATGCAGTCAAGGCAAGCTTCTGCACGTCAGCCATGAACTCCTTGTACCGCTCCTTCCTAATGATGTAGGTGCTGTCGAAACTGTCTTCCATATGATTCACCTCCTACCAGTTACGTAAGACCAATACCTCAGCAAATAAACTTCTCCGAGTAGATTGCTTCTAGTTTGGCCAGGCGTTCCTTCAAGGCTCCGGCCAGCGGTGTCTCTTTTGGATTTGGGAAATGTCTATGCATGAAAACAGCTCGCAGTCAAGAGTTCAGAACTTCATTCGATAACTATCATGGTCAGAGTTGAGCTGACCTTATCGAGCCTACGCACCTTGGAAGCTAGAACTTCTCTAAGCTTGTCCATTGTCACGGCTTCGACCTTGACAACAATATCATAGACTCCGTAAACCGCGTGGGCCTCTTTGACATTATCTATCTTTCTGAGCTGCTTCAAGATCTCCTCTTCTGAACCGACTTCAGTATTTATGAAGATGAACGCCTGAGGCAAGTTTTGAACTTCTCCTTATGTTAGATCAATGTCTACGATATAAGGCCGGCTAGATTTGAACCGTTAGGACATTAATTGTGTGTGCGGATCTCTTAGTGCGGCCGGTTGGATTTGAAAGGTCTGCGTTCATGGCTTTGCTGACTGGCTACCTGAGGAGTTCATCTATCGCCTTCGCAAGCAGGGACTGAAAGGATAGCAGGCTTCGAAGTAAGCCTCACAACCTTCTCCTTCAACTCAGGGCTATAGTCCATACAG
>JAUQYT010000052.1 GCA_030587605.1 Candidatus Njordarchaeum guaymasense | reverse complement strand
CAAATCAGCTTTAACGCGACTTCTTTCATATTCTATTCCCTCCTCTCTTTTTGTTTCTAGTCTTAAATGGCTTTACACTTTGAGGTACGAGTAGCGCGCGCACCAATCACCCTGGCTTAGCTTTGAATCTTCCATTTATGTTCTCTACTAGGCCGTTCTTTAACAACCTCTGAGTATGTTTTTCAAGCATTATTTCCTCGAGAATTCTGTAGACAATTTCAGGTTCTCCAAACTTATTGTATATTAGTCCTTTACCCACTAAATCGCCTGCGCTTCTCTCAACGTCAAGGAGACCCAGAATCTTCTGTTCCCTATCAAAAATCTTTCCGAGGTAGTTTTCCAGTCTGTTTTTCATTTTTTCTTTCCCTGTAATTATTCTTTCGTGACTTGAAATTGCTACTTGGATATTCATTGTTTCTAGTATTTCTATTAGGGTTTTGATTGAGTTGATGAACATGTCTATGTCGCAATCTAGGCAACCATACTAAGGTCCAAATGTGGTCAGATCAATGTCCGACAGGTGGATTATTTTTTTATCCATGTCATCGATTAAGAAGCAGCAATGTCCAATAGAGTGGCCCGGCGTGTGGATAACTGTAAGCTTGACTGTTCCGAAACTAAACTCGTCATCATTCTTAAACCTTAAGCTGACCTTTGATGGCTCATAACCCAACCCTTCAAGGAAGTGGTTCGTCAAGCTATACATTTGCGAATTTGGCGCGCCGTAGCATCTTTTAAGCTCTTCAACTGATTCAACGGCTTCTGCATCGTAGTCATGGCAGCATACCTCTGCATCTTTGAAGAGAACGTTACCCCATGTGTGGTCTTCATGAAAATGCGAATTAACAAGATAACCAATCCTCTCTGCGCCTAATGCCATCAGCCTCTTGGCTCCAGCTCCAGAGTCGACTAAACACTTTTGCTTGTCATTAATGAGTAAACAGTTACAGAATGGGTATCTGCTCTTATTTTCAGCCTCAATGACAAAGACATGCTCACTAACTCTAAAGCTCTTCATACTCATGCGTACAACTATAGTTTTAGCATATTAAAAGATGCTTATGTCGATCGATCGTGCTCTTCAGAGAAAGCGAAAGACAGAAAAGTTGGAAATCTGAATATTTACACGATGAAAAGTCTATTTACTCATCCTTTTGTCAGGTTTGTCTGTAAGAAAGTTGTTTTCTATTTGATCGTGGCATTCGTGGCGTTGAACTTCATATTTCTTATTCCTCGGCTCTTGCCAGGCAATCCTATCGACCAAATGATACCTCCAGGGACCACGGACGAGGGGAGGCTGAGACTTAAAGCCGAGTTGGAGAAATACTTCGGGCTGGACAGACCGCTACACGAGCAATACATCAATTTCTGGGCAAATCTTCTAAGAGGAGATTTAGGATATGCGGTCATGCGTGAATATAACTTCAGACCCGTTGCGGATGCTGTCATGGCAAAGCTGCCCTACACCTTGGTCCTCGTGATCCCTGTGCTCTTTATCAGTTTCTTCTTAGGCAACTGGATCGGTGCTAGAGCTGCCTACATGAAGGGCAAACGAAGCGAGGCTGTCTACTTCACTTCGATTTTCGCCAGCCAAATGCCATTCTACTGGTTCGCGATGGTTCTCTTGTTCCTTCTGGCGGTGAATGTCAGAGTTTTCCCCACGGGCGGAACGTTCAGTCCACGGTTTATACCTAGCATGAACCTTGCTTCTTTGCTAGATGCGTCACGCCACTATGCTTTACCTTTCTTAACATTACTGATCATAACCACGGGAGGATGGGCTACGGGCATGAGGTCGATGACTCTTTATGAATTGGACTCGGCCTACATCCTTTACGCCAGACAGCTGGGCTTCAGAAAAAAGAAACTGGTATCTTACGCCAAAAGGAACGCGATCCTGCCCCAGTTCACCGGTCTGAACATAAATCTCAATAATCTCATTGGAATGACAATGATTATTGAAATGGTCTTTGCATGGGATGGTCTCGGTTTACTGGCGCTTGACGCGATGCAATCGCGCGACTATTTTATGATGCTAGGCACTTTCCTGGTCACGATGGTAGTAGTAATCCTCGGGAACTTTCTGGTTGATATTGCATATGCGTTCTTAGATCCACGAATTCGAACTGGCCGAGAGGGATAAAAATGTTTGAACTGCTCATGAGAAGCCGAAAATTCATAATCGGTACAGCTGTCGTGCTGGCTATTCTCCTCTTTGGGACAATAGGTTCCATGCTAACTCGAGATCCGCTGGCGTACAGTTCGCGCTTCGTCGAGCCGCCAAGCAGTGAATTTCTCCTCGGCACAGGTAATTTTGGGGAGGACGTACTGGCTCAGCTTTGTGCGGGTACCCGAAACTCCTTGATGATCGGCGCGATCGCAGGAGGCCTTGCCATGTTGATCGCCGTGATAGTAGGGGGGATTGGCCCATACAAGGGGGGACTAACAGATGAAATCTCAAATGCTTTCACCAACATTGTCATGGTTTTCCCCATGTTGCCGTTGTTGATACTCCTCGCAGCCATCCTCGAACAAAGATCCATGTTTTTAGTGGCATCACTAATAGGCTTGACGAGTTGGCCGTGGGCAGCCAGGTGTATAAGGTCTCAAGTACTGACCTTGAAAGAAAGGGGATTTATCGATGTTGCTCGCATGTCAGGCATGAAGGATAGAAAGATAGTTATAACAGAGATTATGCCGAACATGCTGGCCTACATCATAATTGTCTTCGTAGTATCGCTCAGCATAGCCGTCTTGACGGAGGCGGGACTGAGCATGATAGGTCTGGGTCCCGATCCCAGTACAAACGTTACATTAGGATCCATGCTTTACTGGGTTATGAACAGCACTCATGCAGCCCTGCCCTGGTATCTTTGGTGGTGCTTTATCCCGCCAGGCCTCATGTTGACCATATTCTTAGTAGCAGTTTTCGTTATGCATACTGGCATGGACGAGGTGTTCAATCCTAGGCTACGAAGGGTGTGAATTCCGGATGGGCGAGCACCTCCTTGAAATTCAAGACCTCAAAGGCTATTACCGCGGGATATTTGGTGTCGTTCGCGCTGTAGACGGGGTCTCGCTCACGGTTGACAGCGGAGAGGTAGTGGGCCTTGCTGGCGAATCCGGGTGTGGAAAATCAACCCTTGCACAGCTCTGTTCAGGCTCCCCTACCCCTCTCCTGCATTACGAGTCGGGCAAAATTCTCGTAGATGGCTCTGACATAAATAAAATTAGCCCTGAAGTGTTAAGAACGGAAGTTAAATGCAAACGCATGTCATACATTCCCCAAGCATCAATGGACTCTTTGAATCCCGTCAAGAGAATAAGAGACTTCGTAATGGATGTCGTTAGAGAACGCACTGGCAAGAAGCCCTCAAAGGCGGAAGTCCTCACGATGGCTGGCGATCATTTCGAGAAGCTCGGATTGGAGAGGCGGGTGCTTGACCGTTATCCGCATGAACTCAGCGGAGGCATGAAGCAGAGGGTGGTCATTGGAATATCGACCCTTTGGAACCCGAAACTCCTTATCATCGATGAACCGACTTCTGCCCTCGACGTGACTACACAAAGGCTGGTGATAATATCGCTTGTAAGTCTAAAGAAGGCTGGAATAATCAAGAGCATGTTATTTGTCTCCCACGACATCACTGTTCTGGGGCAACTCTGCGATAGATGCGCGGTGATGTACGGCGGGAAGATAGTTGAAATCGGAAGCATGAATGGCATATTGGATAACTCCCTCCATCCTTACACGAGCGCGCTCATTTCGTCGGTTGTCTCTTATGATCCGGAAAGGATGGGGAAGGGAGGGTTAAAGAGCATACCGGGGTCGCCTCCAGACTTGAGAGATCCTCCTCCTGGCTGTAGGTATCATCCAAGGTGTGAAAAATGCATGGACATCTGCAGAGTCAAAGAGCCTCCGCTTAATGCCATAGAAAACCGGCGCGATGTTGCCTGTTGGCTTTACTGAGGATGAGCAAATGGAGACGCTTTTGCATTGCGAAAATCTGACGAAGATTTACACTTCAGGTCTAATAAGGACGAAATCTATCGTCGCCGTGAAAAACGTGACGTTCGACATGAAAAAAGGAGAGATAGTCACTCTGGCAGGTGAAAGCGGCAGCGGGAAAACCACCGTGGCCAAGATGATATTGAGGCTCATCGAACCAACCTCAGGCCACATCTTTTTCAAAGGCCAAAATGCACTTTCATATGACAGGCAAGATTATTACAGGATGATACAGGCAATTGTTCAAGATCCCTATGCCGCGTACAATCCATTTTACAAGGTCGATCGTATACTTGAAGAGGCATTCGGTCTCTACAAGAGTGGACCTTCTAAAGAAAAAAGAGAAGAAATTATTCACTCAACATTGACTAGAATCGGAATAAACCCCGAAGAAATACTCGGAAGATACCCCCACCAGCTGAGCGGAGGCCAACTGCAGCGGCTACTCATCGCGAGACCTCTCATGATTAATTCAGAGTTGATGGTCGCGGACGAAGCAACGAGCATGCTGGATGCATCCACTCGAGCCGGTATTCTGAATCTCCTTCTGTCTCTGAAAGAGGATCAAGAAATCTCGGTGTTGTTCATTACACATGACATAGCCCAAGCTCAGTACATTTCTGACAGCGTCCTTATCATGCACCAAGGCGAGGTAGTTGAACAAGGACCTGCCGAAAAAGTTTTTTCCAATCCGACGTGCTCGTACACAAAAGATCTCTTCGCATGCGTGCCCCGACTCCACAAGAAATGGGAATGTTGAAACGGAAATTTCCCGCAGCCTCGCCGGTTGGGTAACATACGCTCAAGAAGGGCGTCAACTGCGGTTTGCACGGACCCGCGCGCGAAGTTGTCACTAGGTTGTCCGCGAAGCATCCATCGAGTTCCACGCCTTCTGCTACAGCTCGATACGCTGCAAGTGTACGGCTCCGAAGAAAGGCGATGCGCTTGTCATTCCGAACTCCCGTTTCTGTTCATATCATATCGCGCGATTTGATGAACCGTAACCTATGGGCAAGTACGGACATTAGCCCATGTCGAGAAGTTCGTGAAAAATCTTAAATAAAGGTGGGCATGATAAGTAAGCTCTATCCAACTATAGGGGAAACGGAAAAATGAAGAGGATTCTGGAAATAATCACATCTTCGTCACTTATTGGCACACTGTTAATTGGATCTTTGATGATTGCTCTTTCAGGTATCATTGCTTTAACGGCGGCGCAAGAGATACCGAGGAATGAAACCCTACAGCTTAGTGGCTACGAAGGACCTCCGACTGCGCTTAGACCATGGGATATCGGAGGGCAGGCGGGCATGGCCTTCTTCTTTATGTATGAGCCATTGTTCGGGGTCAATATTGCAAAAGGATCTGCACCGGCGGATCTTATAAAGATCCTCGGCGAGAGCATTCAGGGGCTCAACTCCACGACCATAGAAGTAAAAATCCGCAAGGAAGCCAACTGGACCGATCGTCAGCCGATAACATCCGCGGACGTCGAGTACAGTTACGGGGTCTATGGTCTAGCATCTGACACTAAGACCTGGGTGGCGCAGGAAGCGCTTCCCCTGAAAGAGAGACTTCAATCCTTCGAGATAGTTGGCAACAAGACATTCAGGATACATATTAAACCCGAATATCCAAACAGTGCGGTCGTTTGGAGACACATGACCCTTTCGTACAATATTCTGCCAAAGCACGTCTGGACGCAAATCGAGGCTCAATACGGTGCGAATATGCGGACTTTCACGAACGACTGGCAAAATGTAACCATGCCGAGCGCGTGGAGAGTCGCATCAGGAATGTACCTGCCAACGTGGCATGACGATGACCGGACGATTATGCAGAGAAACGAGAACTGGTGGGGTCAAAGTGTGTTTGGCAAGCTTCCTGCACCGAAGTACATTCTGCA
Organism: Candidatus Njordarchaeum guaymasense; assembly: GCA_030587605.1. GTDB lineage: Archaea > Asgardarchaeota > Njordarchaeia > Njordarchaeales > Njordarchaeaceae > Njordarchaeum > Njordarchaeum guaymasense. The sequence continues at coordinate 4,738 of JAUQYT010000052.1, read as the reverse complement.
TACATGCTATCACTATTCCAACGCGCCCGCAGCCCTAGACTTGCAGAACAACGAAATTGACATTTGCGGTAACTTCATTCCAGGCATAGACACCATAATGGGGTCGATGCCACAGATACATACTTATGACCCGAATCCACCGTACTACGCAGAAACATCAATAAAACTGCTGGTTCCGAACCACCGCAAGTACCCGTTGGGTGAGGGCTGGCTACACAAAGCAATAGCCATGGCACTGGACTACCATTCAATCAGCTTGGTCAGCAGCGGCTACCTGAAGTACCCATCTCCATATCCCTCACATCTTCTACCTTCAGATGACGCAGTTGCCAAAGCGCTTGTGAGGCCGGAAATCGAACAGCAATATGCCATATATAATAACGTATCTGCCGCAGTTGCCATACTAGAGGAGCACTGCATTAAGGGACTTGACGGAAGATGGTACACGAAGGATGGCCCGAGTGACGAGTATCTGGATCTGTACACGCAGTGGCCTGAGAACGCAACATGGACCAAACAGATGGCGCTCGCGAAGGTAGGGGCTGTCGACGCTCTGACCGGCGAGCCTGGCATAAACGTACCGCTTGGCCCTTGGAGTATCATGGATCAGCTAGGATGGTCGGATGTGCTAGCAATAGATGCGCTCGGATGCAGCATGATAAAAAACGGTCTGGGCATAACGATGACGCAGAAAGTCGTAGACTGGGGAACCAACGATGCAGATGGGCACTCATTCAACTATGACTTCATGCACTTCGTCATGCACTCGTCCACAGGTACGATGTACGATCGCTACTACCAGATGTTCGTCGGAACCGACTACTACTGGAACCATTACGGTGACTACAGGAATCCGGAGCTCGTCGAACTCATAAGACAGCTTGACATAACGTCCGGAACAGCGCAACAGACTGTCGCTGACAACATACTGACAATCATAGGAACGGACATGCCGATTATTCCATTTGGAGGACACCCCAACTGGTACCAATACAACACGATGTACTGGACTGGCTTCTCCAACAAGGCGACCAACAAGATTCTCCCAGCAGGCCCGTTCGGCGGTACTGCAACGAGCGGACTTATGCAGACAGTTGTCCTAGGATTAAGTGTACGCGCACCGGTCACGTACAGCAGCATTGCCGTGAGCAAAGCAAACGTAGTTCCGGCAGAACTGACGACGATTTCGGTACAAGCGAAAAACACCGGCGTGGCGGGCACGACCACCATACAGCTTCTGATCAATGGAAGCGTAGTTGACAGCCAAGACATTTCCTTCGCCGCAAATGCAACCAAGACAGTTTCGTTCAACGTGTCAAGAACGACACTGGGAACTTACCTGGCTAACATCGGGGGGTTGACCGCAACCTTCATAGTGGCGCAAGCAGCAGTAGTTCCAGCCTATATTAAAGGAACTGTGACAGACAAGGACACAGGAAACGCTATTTCAGGCGCAACGGTCATTGCTGGTTCCTACCAAACCACCACGGCAACCAACGGATCTTACTCATTGCAGGTAGTGACAGGAACCTACATCGTAGCCGTGATCGTGGAAGGGTACAACCCGGGAAACGCCACAGTAAATGCAGCGACGGGAGGACAAACATACACAAATGACATGACTCTCACAGCGTTACCATCAGGCGAAATACCAGTATGGGTCTACGGTGTCATCGCTCTGTTCGTGATAATCGCAGTCGTGGCCTTGGCGTATGCCTTTGTCTTCAAGAAGAAGTAGTTCACATCCCAAGCCCCTTTTTTTCTTTGTATAGGCTTCCAGAACTCACGCAACGACTGGACGATTCTACGTAAATCCATCTTGTAGTTTCTCTCGTGCGTGTTTGAGGGATCGTGCCATCGACTGACAAAGCGACTGCCAAAAAATCCATTGCCCTCGTCAGCGTGCGCATTTGATGATTAATCTACCCCATTGCAATCAGCACTGTATGCCTCTTTCCATCAGTAAACGGAGGAATCAGACTGGTCTTCAATTTCTTCCCGTCTACAGTCACGTCCTTAATTCCTTTAGATACACGGTCTGGATTACTGACTCTCACTTCATAGATGGAGTTCCTAAAATGGCGGGTGATTTCGAATTCTGTCCAATACTTTGGTATGCACGGGTCGACAAGCAATCCACGATATTGCGGTCTTATGCCCAGAATCCAGTTAGTCGCCACTCTGAACATCCACGCCGCGGTTCCTGTAAGCCACGACTGTCTTGCCGCCCCAAAGTTAGGATGATCTTTGCCAGCGATCGTCTGGGCGTATACGTATGGCTCAGCTCCGTGAATCCTCGCAATCTTGTTTTTGGTAGGAGGGGCAAGATTCTTGTAGTATTGGTAGGCTCGGTCTCCGCGCCCGAGCATACACTCCGCCAAGATCGCCCAAGCATTGGCATGGCTCCAGATAGAGGCATTCTCCTTCAGTCCAGGGACGTAACTGGTCAGTGCTCCTATCTCAGAGCAGTACCTTGAGTAGGCTGGAGCGAGAAGCATTATCCCGTACCTAGTGTCCAAATGCTTTTTCACCGAGTCCATGCACTGTATTCCCCTCTGCTTTGGGGCGATCTGACTAATGACAGCCCACGATTGAGTGTTGATGTATATCTTCCCCTCCTTGTTCCTTGAACTTCCGACAAGACTTCCCGAGTCATCATATGCGCGGATGTACCAATTCCCGTCCCACGCCGTATCGTTCACATGGTTCTTGGTTTTGTCAGCTATTGCCGCGAATCTTTGGGCATCCTTCTCTTGTTTATACTCTCTACAAAGTTCCTCTAGTTCTAGAAGCATTTTATGAAAAAACATGGCGGTCCATATGCTTTCCGCCGCGTAGTTGGGGCCGGGTAAGCTTTGAGGGTCGTTCCAGTCAGCCGTTCCTAAGAGGGGCATGCCATGCTTGCCCATGTTGTTGAGAGTAAAGTCAGTGGACTTTTTCAAGTGTTCATATAGGCTTGCGCTTGAGCCTTCAACGAAGCTGACGTTTTCGTCTAGAATAGTCATGTCGCCTGTTTCTTTGATGTACTCGCACGTCGACAGGATCAGCCAGAGATGATCATCACTAAAGAATTTCATCTGCTCTTTCACGTAGGGTGGGAAGCCTCCTTCTCCGGTGAGAGGATAATAGAGGTGGTAGACGTGGCCATTTTCGAACTGGTTCTTGGCGAGGTCTAGGATGCGCTGACGTACGCTTTTTGGCAGGGCGTGGACCACGCCTAGAGTGTCTTGGTTGCTGTCTCGGAAGCCCATTCCTCTTCCTATGCCAGTTTCGTAGAAGGACACGTATCTAGACCACTCAAAGGTTGTCCTGCACTGGTATTGGTTCCAAACGTTGATCATGACGTTGAACTCTCTGTCAGGAGTGTTAACGCTAAGGTTGCTGAGATACACGTTCCAATGTTCCTTTTGCTTTTGAAACTCGGCGTCCACACTGGACTTTTTGTTGAATTTCTGAATGTACTTCTTAGCCTCAGACTTCTTCTCCACTACACCAAGGATGAATATTATTGTCTTTGCTTCTCCCGGACGGAGTTTCACAGCATTGCTCGTAGCTGCGATTGGGTTGCCTCCTTTAGCTTCAGAGTTGAAGCATTGACCTCTTTCTACGGCTATTGGGTCAGATTCGCTTCGGTAGAGACCGATGAACTTCTCCCTGTCGCAGTCGTGTCCAGTGACTGTTCCGCTCGAGGCGAAGAAGGCGTATCCGGTACCTACGTCGAAGAAGCTGTAGAAAATGGCGTCGTCCTCGTATTTGGCTACTCCTAAGCCTTGACTGCATTGAAGGTCGGTGAGGTCATTGAAGGCTTGCCAGAGACAGAACTCAGCGTAGGAAAAGACTGTTAATTCCTTTTTCCCGGAAGAGCCGTTTCTCAAGGTTAACATCCAAATCTCCAAGTTGTTTTCCACGGGCACAAAATACGTGACTTCAGCGTCTATCCCCAAATATGAAGAGGATATTTCGGTGTATCCTAATCCATGTCTGCATTTATACTTGCCTAGCTTCTTAAGGACAGGTTGCCATGTCGGAGACCAGTATTCCCCAGTTTTGTTGTCTCTGACATAGAGGTATCTTCCCGGCCTATCAGTGGGCAAGTTGTTGTACCTATATCTGAGAATCCTCTTGTCTCTTGGGTCCAGGTGAAAACTATATCCTCCGGCAGTGTTGGAGATTATGGCACAGTATTCGTTATTGCTTAGATAGTTGATCCACGGCGTAGGGGTGTCAGGTCTAATGACGACATATTCCTTGTAGTTTCGTGAAAAGTATCCATAACCCAAAATGACGCCCAAGGCGTAGTATGCCTCCTAAGTTGCTTTTAGCCTTTTTTAGAGGTGACGGTAGACAAAGTAAAACAACCAGAACGTAATATGCGCGGAGAGAGTGCTGCTTGAGACTCACAAAACGCAGTTTGAAATGCTGATTAATCTCACGCTCTCTTGAAACCGCCACAGAAGGATTGAAACCAAGGGAATCACAAGGATCTAACTTTTACTTTCTTGTTCTTATGAAAGGAATGGAAAAGCACACAGCGATTCCTATTTGTTGTTGCTTATCTGTTAAAACAAGCTTCAATAAGATCTCCCAGACGCGCAGTCGCCACGCACTGAACAGTATCCGCACCACCGTAATAGATTTTGACTTCCCCATCTTCTTCGAGTACCGCGCCACTTGTAAACACACAGTTGGAAGTCAGCCCAACGCGCTCGTATGGTTCTCTTGGTGAAAGAATAGGTGC
>JAUQYT010000351.1 GCA_030587605.1 Candidatus Njordarchaeum guaymasense | reverse complement strand
TCAAGATACGTACGATTCCAACGATTAGGGTTTGCAGGGTTTGTGGAAGCCTTGAAGAAAGGGGCAAATGGGTCTCCCCAAGTTCTAATGGATTGAAAGAAGATCTTCTGGCAGTGCTCAAAGTAACTCTGGACAGATTTATTGAGCTGGATGAAGATAGCATTTCGGAAGTGACGATTCCGAGATTGCCTCCCTCGATAGGTTCAAGCAGCATACTGGTACCTATAATTGTGAAGTCTCAGACCATCAATCAAGAACGTTCCCGTTCATTTAAGGAAGTAGACACATCAGTGAGGCTAATACCCACAATATGTCCGAACTGTGGCCTCGTGAAACTGAAGTACTATGAGGCAATACTGCAGATTAGAGCTATTGACGGGAAGATGCTTCAAAATGAGAAAGAGATTCTGCTAGGCCGAATTAATTCCTTGGTCGAGAAGATTGCAAGAAAACACAAGCAAGCGTTTGTATCGAAGTTTGAAGATAAACCTGGAGGCTTTGACTTGTTCCTCGGATCGTCCCAGCTTGCGCACTCAATAGCTTCAAAGTTTAGGGGTAAGAAGGGCGTACTTACAAAGGAAGCTTTCAAAGTTGACAAGCTCGACAAGTCTACTGGTAAGAAAAAGGGCAAGGTAACAATCTTAATAAGGCTATCTCAAACAGTAATAGAGGAGTTACCAAAAAAAGAACTTTAACGCCCGTGTTCATGCGAAGAGTTAAAACCTATGATCAACCAGATCTCTCTATCTTGGTTGCATTTTTGGTGCAGAGATATCGAGCTTGGGAGAGATAACATTGCCAAAGAAAAAGAGAGGACATCAAGAGGATACTTACGAAGCCCAAATAAAACAGACTCGAATACCCGCTAAAGGCGAGGTCCTTGGGATAGTCACCCAACAACTTGGCTTCGACAGAGTAATGGTAAAGTGTGCTGACGGTTACACACGTTTGTGTAGGATCCCTGGGCGCATGAAAAAGAGAGTGTGGCTACGTGATTGGGACGTTGTGTTGGTAGTTCCATGGGACTTTCAATTCAAAGAGCGTGCCGACGTCGTATGGCGATATACGGGAGCTCAGGCTGAGTGGCTCAAGAGCAGGGGTTATCTGAAAATGTAAGCTAGTTCAACGCCTATGATGTTTGGCCAAGATTCTTTTTTGCCATTGTATCTAGTAATCTGATGCATGGTGAACCTAGTTTGGCGGATGATACTGTGGAGAAGCTTGAACAGAGGAAAATAGATTCCCATAAATTCAGGCTGAAGCGAACCGACGATCTCAAGAGTACCGAGGGAGTAATAGATCAATCGACTTTGTTCACGTTGAACAGCTTGATGAATAAAGGCTTGTTTAAAGTCATTCACGGAGTTGTAGCCACGGGGAAGGAAGCGAACGTCTATTGGGCTGAAAACGCCGGCGGTGAAAGCTTTGCCCTAAAGATATATCGTACTTCGACGGCGGATTTTAGACATATGCGAGAGTATGTCATTGGTGACCCTAGGTTCAAGAGGATCAGGCGTGGGATCCGTTCGATAGTATTTATCTGGGCCGAAAAAGAATTCAAGAATCTTAAAATAGCTGCTGAAGTTGGAGTGCGAGTTCCAAAGCCAATCGCCGTAGAGAAGAACGTACTTGTTATGGAGTTCATTGGTCAAAATGGCGTGCCAGCTCCTAGACTGAAGGATAGCCCACCCAAGAGTCCCTCAAAAACTTTCAAGACGGTTCTTCGTTATGTGAAACTCCTGTACAGTAAAGGTCAGATCGTCCATGCCGATCTTAGTGAATACAATATTCTCGTGCGAAAAGGTCCGGTAGTAATAGACATCTCACAGGCTGTACACGTTTCTCATCCTCTCTCCAAAGAGTACTTGAAGAGAGACCTAGAGAATATCGTGAAATACTTCTCCTCACTGGGTGTCTCCTCCAAGAGTGTCCCGAGCATATACGAAGATATTACGGGGGAGCAATACTCATTACAATCAAACACTAGGATTTAGCTTAAGGAGGGAACTTGAGACGCAGGCAAGGGAAGTGGTGAAGGTGCCTCAGGCAAGACTGGGGGCGGCCATAGGCAAAGATGGCGAAGTCAAAAGGAAGATAGAAGAAGCAACAAAGACAAGAATATCCATAGACAGCGCAGACGGAAATGTCACGATCGAGGCTACTGAGGATACCGATGACCCGCTAGCCGTTTGGAGAGCACGAGATGCCATAATAGCAGTGGCAAGAGGGTTCAGCCCGAAAAAGGCATTCAGACTGCTTGATGAAGAAGAGGCTATAGAGGTAATAGATCTAACGGACTTCGTCGGTCGATCTGAGAATGCTCTGAAGAGAATAAGGGGAAGATTGATAGGAATGAACGGAAAAGCACGACGTATCATGGAAGAACTAACTGGAGTCAACATGTCTGTATATGGACGAACTGTAAGCATAATTGGAGAATTTGACCAACTAAAAGTTGCCAACGAAGCCATCATGATGCTCATCAAAGGTGCTCAGCATAGAACAGTGTACAGGTTCTTACACAGGAAAGGTAAGGAACTCAAAGAAGCCAGACTCGGGCTATGGAAGCCGATCGTGGAAGAAAAGGGAGGATAACATCATACTGCGCCCGCTCGAAATAGCCGCCAGCTGTAATTTCTTACTCAATCCCATGTCTCTTCTCTCTTTCTCTACATATTTGTGGCACTGAAAAGACTCGCTTTCCGAAAGCCTTAATATCAGATGCTGTTTCTAAAATATTCTACATCCGTAATGAATTGACGGTATCTAGCATATGCGCCGGGGTAGCTCAGCTAGGTAGAGCAGCGGGCTGTTAACCCGCCGGTCACACACATGAACGCCATGTGGGCTACAGGTTCGAAAGCTGAGAGGGAAACACAAGTCAGATCCTCTCAAACCGAAGATCCTGTCCCCGGCGCCAAAAACAAGACTAGTGAAGTTCTACAGCGTGCAGGCGTACAAATGGGAAAACATGACATCATCTTGCTAGGTAACACGCAGAGTTAAAGGTGCTCCGGTCGTCTAGTCCGGTCATCACTCAATGTCCGAAAGGATAGAGGCCCTTCGAGCCTCCGACGCGGGAAGCCTCAATCCACTCATGGAGGGGCTCGCGAATTCAAATCCCGCCCGGAGCACCATTCGCTTCTCTTTTCAACCACAACCTGTTGATTTCTTGGATCACACCCGAGAGGGCTATGACGTCTCGATACGAGCTTCTGCCCTGATAAGAGACAGCTTGGCTTCTCGAAGAGAATGTGGAGGAAGCATTTGTTGCGATCTAACAACGTCTGGGCTGCAACTTTCGGAGCATTCTAGCCCGAGATCTGTAAATGACAGTTCACAGAGTGCTTGATAGCCAGCTTGTTCCCAAGAAAAACTCTCTTGAGAAACACTTTTGCGTGTCACAGCGTCGACTGCATTCAATTTCGCTTTTTGGAGGAATTCAAATAGTCTGAGTCTGACACAGACATAGGAGGCGATGAGTGTTCTCATGGGTCTATCTGATCCCGTCGTCGATAATCAGTTCTTAATTCACGTCCTTAGTTCAGTTTTTGAAATTGCCTCAATAATATTCTTTGTCGCAATACTTGTGACAATCAATAGATTGAAGCGTGGGTTTTCAGCTACTGGATGCTTGTTGCTAGGGGTACTAGTGCTTCTCTTCACGATAGCAGTAAGCACGGAATTGCGTTCCCTTATCCTCCAGAATCTCTTCGCATCTTTTGTCGATTCACTCTTGATGCCTCTTAGAAGACTCTTTGAGTCATTTCTTGATATCCAATAACAGCATGAGGAGCCCTTATTAGCACCGCGCTGGTTAAGCAACTATATTGCAGTTCGTGCCACCCAGCGGAGATGCCAATATGCTTCAGGCCCTTTTTGGAGACAGCGACAAAGCCCTACAGTTGGATGACTTCAAAAGCAAACTCGCTAGATCATTTGCTGAAATCTAAATGGTCTTTTCACTGTTGAGGAAGTCCCAGACAATTGGTGCAACAACATTCTTGAAGAAGTTGAACCCAGATACCCAATCTAGGCACAACGCAAAAAGGAAAATGCAAATGCTGAGCTCGATGATCCGCCTGGGAGTAAACCTATAGGTGACAGTATGATAGAGGACTATAATGACTTCACCAAACATCACAACCGCACCAATACCAAACATCGCATCTAAGATTGGCTTTAACACCTGTCCGCCAGGTGTTCCCACGCTCATAGAATCACCCTGTCTTTCTGCAACCTGTAGTATAACCTGAGGTATAAATTCCCCACACCCCCATAACCCGAACAGTTCTGTGGATCTAAGGATAATCAAAGACAAAGATCGGCACTGAGTTTACTTTTCTTCGAGATCTTAAGAAGAGTATTATGTGGAAAAGTCAATCTTCATCTTTCATTAGCGGAATGGAGAAGACACATATTGGCAACGAGAGGTAGACTAGCTGTCTAAAGCTAGAAGGTCTATCTTGAGAATGCGGGGAAAACCAAGAAACGGTGGAAGGTTTTTTCCAAAAAAAGAGGAGGTGGACTTGGTTCTAGAAGCACCGGTGAATCACTGAGCTTCCCTGTTCCTTGTACTCCTTGTTGGTTATCCACAATTTCTGGAAGGTCTTGAGACTTGACAGAATTGAGCCGCCCATCCAAACTGAGTACTGGCGCTCCGGAGGCGCAATAATCTTTACGTCGACTTCTTCAGGTGTTAGCTCCTTTATCTCCTTCTCTAGGCGCTCCTTCAGTCCAGGGAACATTGTTGAACCGCCACTGAGAACAATGTTAGCATATAGTTCTCTTCTGAGGTCGACATCGCATTTGCGTATGGAGTCCACAATCGATTCGTCAAGTGGTGTGGCTTCCATTCCTATTACGCCGGGGTTAAAGAATACTTCTGGTGCTAGGAAACGCTCTGCGCCAATAACGACTTTTTCTCCGTCGGGGAGAACATACTCCTTCTGCATTTCGGCTACTTTCTCTGCAAGTTTCATTTCCTTCTCAGGTTCCAATGCCACATAGCATAGTTTTTCTTTGACGTCTCGAACTATTTCCCTTTCGGCCGAGGAGACCAAGCTATATCCCCTTTGCCTCAGCAGTCTGCGCAAGTACTCTGTGATGTCTCTTCCACCTAGGTCTACCCTGTTAATAGCATGGGTTAACGCAAAACCTTCATAGATTGGGACTATGTGAGTCACTCCATCTCCTGAGTCAACGACGAGTCCTGTAGTCCGACCTGAGGCATACAAGCTGAGAACTGCCTGCATTGAAACATACATCGCTGGAACGTTGAAGGTTTCAAACATTATCTCTGCCATCTTCTCCCTATTCTTACGTGGGTTCAGGGGAGGCTCTGTCAACAGTACTGGGTGCTCAGCTGGATTTACCCGGAGATCATTGTAGAATGTGAAATGCCATATCTTTTCCATCGCTTGCCAATCTAGTATCATCCCGTGCTCAACTGGATAGACAAGACGGAGAACGCCTCGCAGGTTAAGTGCTTCCTCACCAATGTAGTACTCTCTTGTGTAGTGCTCCACATCGGTCATTATTGACGTGTACTTTGGATAACCTATGATTGTTGGCCATACGCTTCTTGGGCGATCCTCTCCGGCGTATCCGTTCTTGGTCAAGCCACTTCCATTGTCCAAAACGATTGGTTTTGCTGCTACTATCTCTTCCGATCCGGACATTGGCTTAGTTCACCTTTTTGATTTGACTTGTCTAATCATTCCTTCAACCTTTCTTCTTGTCGTGTAGCGTATAAAAACCTTTATAGCTGAAAAGGCTATTGTTATTATGATTAATATGAACGATAGAAATCAAGGCACGAGATTTGTTTCAAGCATCATTGGAGGAGTTGAAGCTAGGGAGGCGCTACTAGAGGCGCTGGTTGGCGGCCCAAAATCGGGGCTGAATCTGCGTCGTTCGCTTTCAAAGAAGTTGAAGTCTAAAATCTCCAACGCGAGACTGTATTACAATTTGGAGGTTTTGTCCGAAGCGGGGCTTGTGAGGCTCCGTAGTAAGTGGCGGGGAAAAGAAATAGAGTTAGACCCAAGATGGCTTCAACCCGTTCGAGAGTATTTTGGTGTCAAGACTTCTGTTGTCTGCCTTGGTGGACTAAAAGAACGCTTTAGGATCTCAAGTCTGGTGGAGTCTGCTTTGAAATTGGCTGACATCAAGCCCATCAGATACTATTATGTTGCCCGCGACGAACTAAGAAGGAAAGTTTCTGGTGTTCCTGGCAACGTCAAATTCATTTTTGTGTCAGGCGCCCTACCAGAAGGAGACGTGGCTGGTCTTCATAGAGTTTTCGAGGGAATCATCGCAGATGAGCTGGGCTCACATCAAGTCATCGTCGATCTAAGCGACGGAATAAGGCTAGGCGTCTTGGTTTTATATAAGCTTGCTGAAGAATATGGACTTAGTCGATTCTACTTGTCAGAGCCCGAGCAGAAGATAATTTGGCTTCCCTAGGGAGTGTCATTACTTGACAAAATGACTTTGTGCCCTGACTATTTTCGCTGTTTCTCCGTCCACTTTGCGCAGCTTGGGAACTGTTGTAGTTATGTCTAGTCGACTGCAGTAATCCACATCGCGTTCGAAACCGATTCTAATGAGATACCTCCCATGGGGAGTATTTGACAGAATTGAGTATATGAGCAAGTCCGTCTCGCCTTGCAGCGTACGTGTGGATCGTCGCTCTGTCACGGCTTCGATCATGGTTTTTATTAGCTCAGCGCAGGTTAGGTCATCGCAGCTCGGTTTTCCGTCGACACCTGCTTGAATTACTGATATCTCCCTGTTCTTTTCTGTTCCGAGTCTCTTAGCCGCTTCTGCTGCAGACGTTGCATTTAGAAATGCTCCGATGAAAACCTCCGAACATGCTTGTAGTCGTCTGCATTTTTCGAGTATTCTTGTGCAATTAGTTGTTGTTAGTATTATGTTTTTAGCTCGTACTACTTCAGAGGTATATTCGAGTGGTGAGTTTCCTAGCAGGAAACCTGGTATTCGTAATGCCTTCCTTTCCCCTGCGAGTATTGAGTTGGAAGTTGTTCGTGCAACTCGCTTTGCTTGATTCACAGTCAGAGTTGGGGCAATGCTCAATGCCCCATTATCCATTGCCGTAATGATCGTACTACTTGCCCTCAGAACATCCACCACTACAATTATATCATTGTCTAGTGCTGCATCTTCTACTCCTCTTTCACCCAATCGTATCTTAACGACGTTTTCCTCTCTTTTCAAGGCCTAGTCACGCAACGGGTATGTCGATTCTTTTTTCGGCAAAGATGGACAGTTCTGGTTTACTCTTTATTGGATCTTCGACCCGATCTCTTGCTCTTTATTATTTCGAGTGGGGTTCCAATCTGAATCTTGGTTATGTTCATAGTTCTCTTGATGGACTCAGCAAAAACCTCCTCAATCCATTTTCTTGTTTCTTCTTCTGCTTTTTCTCGCGTATCTGCCTCTTTGTTTATATCAATCCTTAGGAAGACGTTGTAGGGTTCATTTTCTTCTTTCCTCTTTAAAAGAGCGAGGAATGCTTTTGACCCTTGAGGAACATCAATATTCCCCTCGTATTCAATCCATTTTCTGCCAGCAGATTGAACCGAGGCCATTTTGACATTCTTTAAAGCTTCTATGCTTTTGAGTGCTTCCAGCATCTTCTTTGAATCTTCTTCAAGTCGGACCTCATTCTCCAATGTTGCTTGTGCATAAAAATCCATTCTAAATACGGGCATCCGTTTCTCCTCCGCGTTCGTTAGTTGCTATTCCACTATCCTTTCTAGCTAGTCCAGGTCTTGGTAAAGCTTTTGATTTTTCCTCTCATGGGATTGCGCTCTTCAACAATGCCTTGGATCACTTTTCTTTCCTTTTTAAGGTGGAATATGTGTGTGTTATTCTCTGTAGTGCTGTTATGTTAGCTAGGATCGCTGTAGCAATTAACCCGTATATTGTTATGTACTCATTAATGACACCAAGAGCCCCCGTTATGGATAGTATTAGCAGTCTTTCTGATCTCGCCGCTATTCCAATATCACACTTTCCGACTCCTATTGCTTCGCTTTTTGCCCTTGTGTAGCTCACCATTAGTGAACCCATTATAGCTATGCACACCCATACTCTGAATTGTATAGATAGAACTTCTGTTTGCCCGAGTGGTGCCGTCATAGGACCAAACAGATATGCAAGGAATATTATGCAATCACCATATCTGTCAAGTGTGGAATCCAGGAACCCACCCCATTTAGTTGTCCTTCTTGTGATTCTTGCTATCGCCCCGTCCACGCCGTCCAAGAGCCCTACGAGAAAAACGGTTAGCCCAAAGGGTATGTATTCTCCACTTCCCATCAAGAAAGGGGTTATCGTCGCGAGAAGTGCGCCTAATGTCGTTACCATGTTGGGTGTTAGTCTCATGCGTATTAGAAGAACCGCTATAGAATTCACAACCGGGCGGAATACTACCCTTAACCTTAGCCTGTTATCGCTCATATTCTCGCCATCTCGGATTCATCGGCTAGAAGATGGGATTTCATGGCTAAGCTTTGTTGCCGTTATTGTTTCTTGACCAGAGACTACAGCATTCTCAATCGTGCTGTTATCTCCGACCCTTGACCTACTCAAGACAATCGCGTTTCTACATGCCACGTGCCTGCCTATCATGCAATTGTCTTGAATCGAGACATATGGCCCAATCCTGCTCTCCTCCCCTATAACGCAGCCCCTTCCAATTATGCTTGGTCCTAGAACCCTCGCGCTAAAACTGTCATAGTCGCTTCTAGGCTTATTCTCGAATTGTGACTCGGTATTCGCTGCGAAAAACCTGCCAGTTTCTTCGTCCACCATGGAGTTCTTGAGAATAAAACTATTGGCTTCTAGCAATGTTTGAATTGTATCAACGTCAAACCAATAGTCCTTACTGCTTACCTTCATGTATCTACCTTCCCCCCTATCTGCAATGTATCTATTCAACGCATCAATTACCCGTGAGGAACCATTTCTTGCGGCAATATGTCCGTACTTGAATACTTCTCTAGGGCAGATTATAACTCCTATAGCAGAACCTAAGATGGTTTTCACAGAATTCCTGTTCTTCTCTCTTATCATCTCAGGCTCAAGAAACTGAAGTACTGGTCCACCGTTACTTCTTAGTCCCTTGTAGTATGCGACGCGGGTCCCTTGGTGTCCTTGAGAACTGAGTTCACTTATTGCGATGTTAACCGTGCCTCTCTGAGTGTGACTCTGTAGTAGCTTACTGATTATCTGATGTTTTAGCATCAAATCAACTGGGGCTAGAAGAAAATCATCGTTCACAAGTTTCTCACTTGCCAGAAGAGAATAGAGCGGTCCAGCATCGTACTTGGGAGCACGTATGGAATCAATCTCAACATTGTTATACTGCTTCGAAGCCTGTAGATACTTCGTTATTTTCGATCCAAGGTGTCCAGTTACAATTATCACTTCCCTTATACTGGCCTGTTTGAGGGAGCTTATTACATAATCCAAAAGAGGCCGGTTTGCGATTGGTAAGAGAGCCTTGGGAATCACCGCAGTTAATGGCATTAGTCTTGTTCCCGTCCCAGCTGCCAGCACTACAGCTTGCATATTTCCTTCAACACCCAGGTCATTGAGTCCGTGGCCAGAGAATTATATGCAATTCGTGTTCCAAATCGGTTTAAGAACAGCGTGATGCGATCTAGCAATTCTTGGCATTTTCCTATTCA
>JAUQYT010000341.1 GCA_030587605.1 Candidatus Njordarchaeum guaymasense | reverse complement strand
GGTGGGCCTGGCTCTGGTAAGAGCATCATGTGCGCCCAGTATCTTTATGAGGGCGCAACTAGACGAAGCGAGGCCGGTGTGTATGTTATGTTCGAGGAGACTACGTCTCGTTTTCTTAAGAACATGGCTTCCGTGGGCATGAATTTCACTCCCCTGATTGGTGAGAATAAGGTGAGATTCATTAACGTCTCGCCTTTGAGCACGGAGAGGGAAGAACGTTACAAATCACTGCTCAAGGATTATGGTCTCTCTCCGATAACGACCTCCATCTCCTTCGAGTTTTCGACCGAGAAGTTAGTGGAGACGCTCAGAGCTGCCGTGAAGGAAATCAACGCAAGCAGAGTAGTTGTCGATTCGATTACAAGCTTTAAGATCCAATTAAAAGAGGATTTCAGCATAAGGCAAAACATTTCGGAGCTTTTCAAGGGTCTCAATGAGACTGGTTGCTCAAGTTTGGTTACGACTGAGATCAAAACAGGCAGCTTGACTGAATCCGAATTCATCGTCGAGGAGTATCTGGCGGATGGTGTTATCAAGCTTCACCGCCTAGTGAAAGGCGAGAAGGCTGGAGAGGGTGGAAGCGTGGTTACTAGAGCAATCGAAGTCCAGAAGATGCGCGGGGTCAAGATCGACAACGACTTGCACCCCTACGACATAACTGAGAACGGGATAGTCGTATATCCAGAGGCAAAAGTGTATTAGCTACTCAGCTCGCGATAGTAGGTGTGCTTTTACCTATATCCAAAATATGGGGTTTGTCTCATCCTAGAAGAAGACATGTAGTTCCTTTGGCTGATATTGAATATGAAACGAAAGAGAGCTTTGTGCGCACAAGAATTCTAGAGTAGAGTTCCCTTGTAGTGAACAGAAGCTGGGCAACCTAAGCACCTGTTGTTTAAGTGAAGATGGCAATTTGCACAATTCTTCCCACACGGGGTGGTTTGCTTTTTCTCTGGATAGAAGTTTATGGGAACAACAAAGTTACGAATGGGCGTTAGCATAACGTTGAATTCCATTTCCCTGACTAGCGGATTTGACCTAATGTGAGAATCCGCGCATGAAACTAGAGATCTTATGTTCTCGCCTATCAAAAGAACAGTTAGATTGTGTCTCCCCGATGTCAGGAAACTGTTTAGGTAGAAAGGGCACTTGTCCATAGAATCGAGAAGATGATCGACATCACTAGTGACTATATCGATTTTTGCGAGGAATAATTGGGCTTTTTTAACATCCGTCCCAACAAAATGAGTTAACATACCAGTCTTCTTGAGTTTGTATATCCTTGAACTTATAGCAGGCTGTGAAATTCCAAGACGTCTTGCTAGATCTACTTGCGAGATCTCGGGATCTTGAGACAACAGTTTCAAGATCTTTCTACCGACATTGTCCATCTTTTCCAAGTTTTTCACATCTACAGAATAAACTGCATGTTCCATATAAGAAATTTACCCAGAAATTATCTTCTATAAGGAGTTTCAGACCTTTGCTTGTCGAATATAAGAGGAAGGCTTATCTCTCAAGCCCCTAAGATTATTTAACAAGCAACCTTGGGGTAGAAAGAGGAAGGAGAACTATGGGAAATAGACGACTCGCCGTCAAGCCTGTAATCTCTACACTGATATCATTTTTGCTCGTGAGTGGGGCTCTACTACAAGTTAGACCAGTTTCGGGGGCAGCCCAGTTATCAGGAGCCATTTGGACAACGGGTTCTGATGGGAAAGAGGTTAACGGAAACATATACTCTAACCCAAGAGACGTTTACTTGATTGGAGGACCATCCAAGACAGGAGCTTCGGACCTATCGGCTGGCTGGTATTACTTCCAAGTTACTAGCCCATCGGGCAACCTGCTTAGCACAGATCTTGATCAATACAGAAAGTTCTTCGTCAACAGTGAAGGCCGAATTACTATCGCTGTAAATCATCGCCTTAAGAATGTGAACGGCAAAGGAATAGTGCAACTTTGGCCCTTCGCTTACTCGACTCAGAACGGCGGCGAATATAAGGTATGGGTGACAACTGAAAGTAGCCACAGCCAGTTCGGTTTTACTCCTTCACTGTGTAAGACCGACAATTTCAAGGTGGGTAAATGGGCGAATGATGCTCTAAAATACTTTGAACTTTGGGTGACTAGCGGAGTATCTGGTTTGCCCGACGTGGAGTTCTATATCAACTATAGAGTTGATATCGATGGAGAAGGCCCTCTACTACCCGGTCCATGGATAAGTGGGCAATTACGCTGGAATCGAAAGGAAAGTTCACTTGATGTTTTCCAATACGATACAACAGTTGCCATTGGTTCTTACATCTACTGGCAGTTCACCTTCTCAAATGCAGTCGGGTTGACACCGGAAATACGTGGACCTGAGCTAATAACTGGCGAGATGATCAACAAAGAGTTTCTATTCTTAATCAACGGTCACCACTACAACAGTCGACCGACCGACGATGTCAAAATACCTGTAGCAGGTTCTCATATCGCACTCTCAAATGGCACACAAAGTATTGACACCTTCACAAACCAGAATGGATACTATGAGTTCATTGCAGTAGTTCCTGAGATAACAAGAAATCCTTGGGATTACAAAATATCCTTAATTGGAGGTGACACCAGACTTCTAGCTTGGTTTGAGCACCAAGCAAATAGCGCCGTTGACCAGACTTTTGACTTCTACAACTACGCTGCCTACATGTCTCACGAACTTGGAACCTGGCCCGAAATACCGGAGTTCACCATTGTGTGGACGCCTTCAAATGAGGGTGAAGGGTTGTACAAACAAAGTTCAACTAACCCCGGTGAATTCCATTTCAACATAGAGGATGTTGGAGCGCCTCAATCAGCTGTGTTCATGGAGGTTCTTCTGCCACCTATTGGAGTGAATAATGAACTGACAGATTCGCCAAACTTCCTATTTCACCATCAATATATAGGTGGCACGTACGTCCTTGACCTACATGTTTACGATGCCGCCTCGAATGAGGATGTCACCCAAGGCTTCACGATTGTTGAGGTTAACGAAAAAACGGCCACCATAACGGGAACCATGCCAGACTCTGGAAAAATAATCGTGTCGTTACATCTCGACTTTCAGATATGGGGAGCAGTCACAGAATCACAAGTCAGGGCTTTCAGTGATTACGAATACACCATCACTGTCTTAATCCACGGTTCCATCAGGGGAGTACACTCCATAAGGGGCGTGCACTAGCGGGCTGGCAAGAGTAGCCTGTCAACTCCGGAACGATACAAGGTGGCGATCACTACTTCTCTTCTTTCTACGTATGCATTGCATCAAGGGTACAAAAGGCGTTTTCGCATCATTGCCTCATAATATTTGGAACACTATGTTTTTCAAAGTCATGTGAGTCAATAAATAGAACATATGTGATTTACATTGCTACGGTGAATCTGGATTACAGAGTGATAGACGATGCCGCTTGACCTCACCCTAGATGAGCTGCTGGAGAGAGCAAAGGCTCAGGAAAGAAAGTACGGGTGGCTTTATGCAGTATGGTCTTATGAACAAGCGTTGCATTCCGCGTCAGGGACTGACTTGTTTGACGCAGAAACTTGGCAAAGGATAGGCTTTTGCTACGAACGAGCATCTAGACAGTTGGACAACCAAGAAGAATTCAAGGAACTCAGACGACACGCAGTAGAAGCGTACCAGAAAGCTGCGACGCTATTCGAAAAGATGCAAAACGTGACAAACGGAGGAAGAAGCGCTCAGTGCAGAGCTCTCGCTGAATACGCACTTTCTTGGTTAGCATCCACACCCGTTGAGAAGGCAAAACTACTTGATAAGTGCCGTGAATTCGGAGGTCAGGCGCTACAGGCATTTCAAGCGGCGGGAGACGAACTGAACTATGGAAGGGTTTGCGGTCTTATGCTGTCGTGTCTTTTTGAGCGCCTATACGTTGCGCCAACCCATGAAGAAAAGCAGACAATTGCTCAAGAAGGGACGCAACTTGCCAAAGTTGCCCTTCCGCTTCTGTCTAGACTTGGCGACAAAAGCGAACTCCTTCAGGCTTATTCGATGGCTAGTCTTCAGAACTGGTACGTTGCAGACATTGTGAGTGAACGAGAAGAAGACAGGAAAGAGCTGGCAGATCTAAGTCTAAGCTACTCGGATAAGGCGGTAGCTCTGTCCCGAGAAATAAACAGCCCGTATGACACGGCGCTATCCAACTGGGCAGCAGCATTGTGCACCCTTGCGTTCACGGAAAACGCGACGTCTGCGTTGGAATACGCCAAAGAAATGCTGCAGCAAGGGCTCGTTGTAGGTGATAATTACCTAAAAGGCGTAGCATCCTACATTCTTGCTTATGCCACAGATTGGACAGCTTCCAATGAAACGAACCCAGATAAGAGAAAAGAACGATACGAGCAGACTATTAAGTACTCTCAGGACGCCGAACGCTATCTTTCAAGTGTCGCTCAGGATTCCATCATTGGGGAAACCTACTTGTTCTATGGTCAAAGTTACTCATCTCTTGCCTATGAATCAACCAGCCACTCAGAAAAACTGTTATTATCAAGAAAAGCAGTGGAAGTTGGACGGAAGGGGCTAGAATACGCGGCTCGTTCTGGGTCTCCAGACGCTATAGGTTCGACCCTTCATGCTTTGAGCAAAGCGTTGCAATTCTACGCTAATCAAGAACCCACCGCAGACAACAAAGCGAAACTCCTAGAGGAGGCGTTAGGTTACCGAAAAGAATACAA
>JAUQYT010000329.1 GCA_030587605.1 Candidatus Njordarchaeum guaymasense | reverse complement strand
CCTTCACTACAGAGTACGTTTCGAGCACCGAATTCTTTTCAGTGGGACCCACCGAAACCGTCCTAATACTAGTGTTGGTTGGAATCCCGGTTGCTGCGGCCATATTCTTCATGAAAAGGCCTAAACGCTCTTCCAAAACCTAGGCCCAAACGTAAGCCCTGTATCTGGTCAATGATATAGACACACAAGAAGTACCCAGCCTCGCCCAGAAGTCATAATTACAATCGACACTCTCGTAGCTACAATCGGTGTTCCACTGATATTGAGTGCTGGCGAATCTGAGTGCCGAAGAGGGGCCTGATAAAAAACGTACCCAACACATGAGGGAGGTGAGAAAACGAAACAGAATGCCCGAGGAAGGACAAATAGTTCGATGGTGTTGCTTCTCGCAGTCTCCCTGTTCCTCTTGCTGCCAGTTCGATCGGTGCTAGCGGAGGAGCCTTCGATGCGAGTCAAGAATGTCGCTGTTCCCGCCAAGGTACTTCCGGGCCAAAGCTTTACCGCAGTGGTGTCGGTTGAGTGGTCTGCCCTCAACAGAATGACTGGAGAAAATCTCCCAGGAGGGGGTAAAATGCC
The DNA here is from genome assembly GCA_030587605.1 of Candidatus Njordarchaeum guaymasense. Taxonomy (GTDB): domain Archaea; phylum Asgardarchaeota; class Njordarchaeia; order Njordarchaeales; family Njordarchaeaceae; genus Njordarchaeum; species Njordarchaeum guaymasense. The sequence continues at coordinate 3,402 of JAUQYT010000329.1, read as the reverse complement.
CTTCATACCCTTGTACGTGCTGCAAGCTCCCTATCGCTTTGAAGTGAGAATAGGAGAAAGCTGGTCGGACCCCTTGGGGATAAAGGCTGATTTGGTCACCGAGTATTCAGGATCCAAGAAGTATGACATTCAGCTCACAGCGCCTAGAAACGCAAAATCATGGAAACTTACTGCCTCCTTTGGGCTAGTCGTCTCATTTGAAGTCGGTACTGTAAAGTTCATAGACTGTACCGTGGCCGGTGATAAACAGGAATTCAGCGTCAATGTCACTGACAAGGTCACTGTTACTATCCAGATCGAACCTGAGAGGCTCAACATACCGATTTCGATCGAAGGATCCCAAGTAAATACCGATGCAGCTGGGAAGATCCAACACCAGCTTACGCACGGCCAGAGGTACACGATTCAGGTTCCATCCGAGTTTTCAATTGGAACGGGTGCGAGGATAGTGTTTGCGAAATGGAGTGATGGTCAAATGTCTAATTCTCGGACTCTTACGCCTACCGACGACACGACACTGAAGGCCGAGTACACGATCCAGTACCTGCTAACGGTGAATCCTTTGATAGGTAACCCACAGGGCTCCGGCTGGTACGACCAGGGTTCAACCGCCACATTCTCGGTTATGTCACCTTGGCCGCTCGGAGGCTTTCTAGGCATGTTTGGTGGCAAGTATGTTTTCCGCAGTTGGAGCGGAGACTCGACTGCTGCTACCACAAGCGCCTCAGTGACAATGAACGGACCGAAAACAGTTATCGCCGAATGGAGCACAGATAACACGATGCCCTACATCATACTTGGAGCGATTGGAGCCGCGATCATCGTAGTAGTCGTCCTGACGATTACCCTGAAGAGAAAAGGATGCCCCACGACGGCCCTGAACTCAATGCGTCCGTGAGAAATCCATCGCGAGATCCCCAAATCACCCATCGGTTCCCTGCTCGAGGCGACAGCATGGAACCCCAGTTCTAATATGCCTATGGCTTCTGTGGGGGCTGGGGCGGAACGGCGTTGACCCCAACAGCGAATCCCACAATCGTGGTTAGAGCTGTTACGATTGAGCCTGAGAAAGTTAGATACTTCTCGCCCAAACTTAGACTGTATAGAAGCGCAGCTCCCAGAAATGAAACGACTATGATGTAGAGTGACAGAACTCCTTTATCGATTACAGGTTCGTCTACGACTATAGGCTTGACCGGGGCAGCCCTGCTTCCAACCTTCGTTTCTGCTTCTTTGTCCTTCATCGTCACTGTAGTCACCTCTCATTGCCAAGTCAAGGGGTGACCGTTAGGGCATTCTTTCGCTCCTTGGCTGACAGTAGCTCCGCAAACAGGACACTTGTACGTGCGTCGGAATGTTCGTACGCTCAAGAGAATCGCTCAACACTAGTTGGAGAAGCTTGGTATTTATCGTCTATCGTAGCTAGAAGAGACGAATCCTGATAACTCTTGACTTGATGCGGAACTTCTCCTGAATGCAAGCCAAGTTGCAAGGTCTGCGAAGCCATTTCAATGGCGCTTCTTTCGCAAGGGAAGGTCTAAGAGGAGCGCTGAGTGAGTATTTCATCACGGGACTGCAAGAATGACTTGGTACTGCCCCCAGTGTCTAACAGAGTTCTCCGAGTATCAGTCGCTGTGCCCATTCTGCAACATAAAACTGAGAAGATCAAGCAGAGTAGTCACATAGACGCAGCCGGGCGGCCATGGTGAGTGAATGTTGATTAGGAATTATTGTCTCTCTGACACTGACAAGATAGTTGATATCTTGAAGCTTAACAAGCAGTATGGCTTTCCACAGGTCGACGGGCCCGAGGCCATGAAAAGGGTCAAAGCTTGCAGCGCTGCTGTCTTCCTTGTCTACAAGAAGGACGGCGTGGTCGTCGGAGTCGTCAGGGGGAATTATGATGGCTCAAGGGCCATGATCCATCAGCTTTCAGTTCACCCAGCATACCAAAGGTTTGGCATAGGAACAGCCCTTGTCAAGGCAATTGTCAGCCGTTTTCAGCGGATGCGCGCACCCTCAGTGTCAGCGACTGTCACTGAAGGAAGCTTGCCCTTCTGGCGGAAGGTTGGGTTCAGAAAGATAGGGGTCTTTCTTGTGGGGAACTGGTAAAAAACAGAATGCCGATTCAGCTAAGCTTATCTCAAGACCCAACATTAGCCCTGAAGTCAATGGCTTTTTTCATCTCATTCATCGATTACGTCAAGGAGAGCCTCAACTCGTGCAAGTAACTAGGTCTGGCTGAATCGACTGAGGCAACCGTTCAATGAGCCTTCAGACCGTCTTGTCGCATCTTTTCTGTGATGATTTCACATGTGTATGGTTGAGCTGCAGAGAGATCGGTGAAAGGCCTTAAATATCAACAGGGGGACAACGCTCAGTCGAAAACCCTTGAGTGAACACCATTTTGCTTGTCGCGCCTTCAGTTCCTCATTGTATGAGTTCGGTTTTGAACGTGTTGAGACTCGGCGGGTGCTGACACAAAGAGGAGCAAATTCAGGGATAGGAAGATGATTCCCGCCTATTTCCTTAGCGCCGTCATCTACGCTAACCTGCTAATGTTGCTCAGCATCGGATTCACATTTGCCTATCTGACAGCCAAGGTTCCCAACTTCGCGCATGGCGCAATAGCTGGAATAGGAATATACGTGTGCCTAACCGTGGTGAGGATCCTCGACCTCGACCCATATCTGTCTGTCCCAATTGCGTTTCTGGTAAGTGGCCTTGTTTCAGCTCTCATCTATAGGGGAGTGATTCAAACTTTGAAGAAGCGGGGTGAGTCACTGATATTGCTCTCCATAGCAACGGTAGCCGTTGAAATAATGATATTTGCCGCGATTAACATATATGCCGATTACTTGCGAGGGATCGCGGGCATGTATGCTCGCGTCTTTCTTTTCAGAGACAGAGACGTGAGCATTCTCGGGGTTCCTGGAGTTTTCTTTGTCTCAACGGTGCTCACTATCGGGATGGTTGCCACGCTTCATCTAGTATTAACAAAGACGAAGTTCGGTATCGCGACGAGGGCTGTAGTTGAAAATGCAGATTTAGCGGTCACACTCGGCATAGATGCCGAGCACGTGTCTCTAGTCTCGTGGCTTATCACTGGTGGCCTTGCTGGCGTCGCCGGTTCACTGCTGCCTCTTTGGTTTCAATCGCTTCCGGGCACTGGCGCAGGGTTGATGACAAGCGTCTTCTCCGCTAGCGTTGTCGGTGGAATGTCAAGTATCTATGGAGCCATGGTTGGAGGCTACATAATCGGGTTGACAGAAATTCTGGGTACAATCTTCTTGATGGACATATTCGGGCTATGGATCGCACCATACAGACCACTAGTGCCGTTGATAGCTATGTTCATAATACTTCTTGGAGCCACTCAGGGAATCGCAGGAGTAGTCGAAA
>JAUQYT010000301.1 GCA_030587605.1 Candidatus Njordarchaeum guaymasense | reverse complement strand
CACGAGTATCGCATCGACCACTGATATTGTTGATCTGAAAATCCTCTTAACTTGGGCACTAGATGAAACGGTAATCATCCTGTTAGCTGCGATATGTGGGATATCCTCAGCAACTCTTCGGTCCAATACTGTTATTGTTTCGCAGCCAGCGTTGTGAGAGAAGTCCCTCAACAGCGAGTTGAGCATTGCGTAGCCTTCGCTCAGCACGCTAGGAAACGTTGGGCTCTCTGCGAGACCCCCGCCAGTGAAATACTCGTAAATCAACACGCGGAGCATGAAAACACCTTCCCGCGACAGTCCTCATCTACAATTCAATACGCAAGATCATTTAAGTGTCTTGACCAAGACTGACATTAACTTAGCTGGCGCACGATGGAAAGGCAAGATTGGATTGCGAAACAGGCTTCGAAGTTGTAGACAATTGGTGGAACCTGGAAGTTTCCTATAGGAATCAAGAAAAGTGATGTCAAAACCGAGGACTATGTATCAGCTGGGCACCTTTATTGGATAGTTGCCATAATTCTCCCTGATTCTCAGCACGGCTTGCCACCGATCCAGCGTTACAGCTGGATTTATGCTGTGCCCACTACTTAAGATGTAGCCGCCTCCTGGAGCCAGTTCCCGTATGAGTTTCCTGCAATAATCCTCGATTTCTTTGATACTACCATTTGCAAGCATCATGGGGCTGACATTTCCCACGAATGTTATTTTATCGCCGTATTTCTCGTGGAGTTTGAAAATGTCGTAATCAGGATTTGCTGTAGTAGGTTCGATCGGATTGAGGGCATCAACTCCGCAATCAATTATATCTTGAAAGATTTGGATAAGGTCACCATCTGAGTGTAGCATTATCCTGCAATCATGTTTGTGGGCTGCTTGACAGATTTGCCTAATCCAAGGAAAGACATGCGTCCGGTAGTTTAGGGGACTCATAAAAAGCCCATTCTTATACCCATAGTCATCCCAAAGCAGAATCATCTGGGCATCGTTTTCCGCTAGTATCTTCACTAGTTCAAGCGTGAATTTGCCTCTATCATCAAAAACCTTCCTGACCTGTCTTCCATGAGCGAACAGTCGGGAGAATCTCTCTAGGCCAAACCCTTCCCAAGTACACTCCATAAGAGCGCCAGTCGAGGGTATTACAAAGACTTCATCGTTCATCTTCTTCTGCACGTCTTTCCCCGCAAGAAAACCCGCCATCCGTATCTCGTCGTTTGGATCAGGTTGCTCCCAGTTCTCATATTCGTCAAAATCATGGAAACAGCCGCCATAATAGTTTAAGGTAACTGTACCATCGGCTGAGACCTTTTCAGGCTTCATGATGCGCCCATACTCATCGATGAAGCCATCCTCCGTCAGCTTTCTGGGAAAGAGTGAAGTGACACTCAAACCGATATCTAGTTTAACTCTGCGGAAGAATTCGAAGGCGGGTTCCAACCCTTTGGCAACCTGTGGACGACTCTTCAGGAACATCCTCACTATCTCGTCCTTGTTGGGCAAATTCTTGATAGCTTCCAAGCCACCAGTCAAACCACCAGTAGGAGGAACCCCATAATGAGCCATGATAGTATTGTTCGTAAAAGCGGATTCAAACGCAGGCACTCGGTCAGGTTCCTCATGGTTCAAAGCCTTCAATACTCTCGTCGGTGCGTCCATTACAACACCCTCATTTTCCAGAGCGCGCATCTCCCTCGCTTGAGGTAGATATCTTCTCTTTCAATATGTAAGCCTCTTCAGTCTCTCACCTTTCGACTAATCTGCGCTGGTGAAGCAAATCTTTAATATGATAGTGGCTATGATTACGTGATTTGAAACTCATTTGGGTGATAGAATGGCATTAGACTCGATCAAGAAACTCCTGATAGGCTTGGCCGTTGATGATATTGCTGGTGCAGTGCAGTCCGAACTGAATGCAGGCACAGATCCACAAGACATCCTCAAGGCACTTACAGAGGGGATGGATGAAGTAGGGAGGCTATATGAGAAAATGGAATACTATCTAACTGAACTAGTCCTAGCCGGCGAAACAATGAAAGAGGCATTCAAGGTTCTTCAGCCAAATCTCAAGGCAGAAGAAGGGGGAGACAAGCAAACCGTCGTGGTCGCAACTGTGAAAGGGGACAACCATGACATCGGCAAGAACATTCTTGCTTCCATGCTGATGTCAGCTGGTTTCAACGTTGTTGATCTAGGTACGAATGTTCCTGAGAAAGAGATTGTTAAGGCAGTTAAGGAGTCAGGTGCGAAGGTCCTCGCATTGAGCTCGCTTCTAACTTTGACTGCTCCAGAGATTGCTGCCGTAGACAAAGCATTGAAAGACGCGGGGATTCGTAAGAAAGTTAAGATGATTGTTGGCGGAGCGCCTCTGAACATGCAGTTCGCTAGGAAACTGGGTGCGGATGACTATGCGGACGATGCGGTTGCAGGCCTAAAGCACATAAAGCGATTAGTAGCATCATAGACCGGAAAACGATCTTACGGGCACGCCACCCGTTTCCAGCTATCTGGGGAATGAATTGAGCTTCTGCTCGTACATTTTCTCAATTTCGTCTGCGTAAGCGCTTATGGTGTTCCAGCTGCTTCCAGCTGTCCTGTGAAGGGAGTTTGTTAATTCGTGGATGTGAAGTATGCCTGAAAACTCCTTGTCGCATGTTCTACCGAATCTCGGGGCCCGGCAGTAGTGGCATACTCTTATCGCAAAAAACTGCAGCATTTCAACGGAGAGCGGCACTCCGACAATGTCGCTTGCCGCGCCTCTGGTCGAACCGCATGGTGATTCACGTAAAACATCTATGTGTGAGAATTTCCCATCTTCTATCTTGACTTCAAATCTCGGTCTGCCGTAGGACTTCGCATATTCGTCGAACTCCTTTATGCCCGTGTTATCTTCCATGGAACACATGGTCGGAGGCGCTATGACTTTTTCGAAGGTTCTCTTTGCCTGATGTAGAAATCCAATCCCGAAGCTTATACCCAGAATTGTTGGGATCCGCTTCTCCAATAGCGCTAACACCACGTCAGGGTGCCTTACGTAAGATAAGTAAAGGTCACAGTCAGGCAGATCCAACTTCGCATCGTCTATGAGAGGCGAGTCGGGAAAGTCGACCAGAATCCACTCTGTTGGAAAACGTCTCTTAATGTTTTCGTATGCCCTGTCACCGTATTTTCCGTCGCTTACTATTCCAATCCGCATATGAATCCCTTTGTCTAGTCCAGAATAGGTATTGTAAGAGCCCCTGTTTTCATAATAGCGTGCATAATACAACTCTTTTAGCTTTTCTCTAAGCGAGGACACACACTCACATATACCTGCATCTCAATTGGTGGTTCCTTTAGGAAGCATGCAGCTCTGGAAAAATGATCTCTAACTGTTCGTCTATGAAAAAGAAGAAAAACGGCGCACTGTTGTGTTCAGAAGCTTTCATGTTCTGTTCTTTTTATGATTTCATTCTGGAGTTCGGGCGTGAGATCAACAAAATAGTCACTGTATCCAGCGACTCTTACGATCAAGTCTCTGAATTTTTCAGGGTTCTTCTGTGCTTCTCGCAAGGTCTCAGCGTCTATCACGTTAAACTGGATGTGGTGACTGTCGAGTCTAAAATGGGTTCGTATAAGATGTAACAAGTTGTCAATCCCCTCCTCTGTTGATAAGAGGTGGGGAGAAAACTTCTGGTTGAGCAGGGTACCGCCAGTTCGCAGGTGATCGATTTTTGAGACGGACTTGATAACCGCGGTGGGACCGTTCGTGTCAACTCCTTGGACTGGGGAAACCCCTTCTGATAGTGGTTCTCCGCTTTTCCTCCCGTCTGGCATAGCGCCTGTCATGCTACCGAAATAAATGTGGACAGTTGTGGGTAGGAGGTTGATCCTGTGGCATCCTCCTTTGGTATTGGGTCGTCCATCAACAGCCTCGAAGTAGCTCTCAAAAACAGTCTGCATGATACGATCAGCGTAGTCATCATCGTTTCCGTATTTGGGAGTCTCGTAGACAAAGCGTTCTCTAAGAGACTCAAACCCTTCAAAGTTGTCAGTTAAAGCCTGGAGAAGTTCTTCCATGCTGATATGTCCTTTATCATAGACATTGTATCTGATCGAGGTCAGCGAATCCGTTACGCTACCTAAGCCTACGCCCTGGATGTAGGAACTGTTGTATCTGGCTCCACCGCTGTTGTAGTCCTTACCGTTGACTATGCAGTCGTCAATTAAGAGAGAGAGGAAGGGTGAAGGCATATACTCTGAATAGATCCTTTCGATGATGTTGTTTCCCTTGATTTTGATGTCGATGAAATAGTTCAGTTGCTTCTCGAATGCGCTGAAAAGCTCGTCAAAACTTTTGAAGGTGGCTGGATCACCAGTTTCAAGACCGATTTGTTTTCCAGTTCTCGGATCAACACCACTATTTAGGGTAATTTCCAGTACTTTTACGAGGTTGAAGTAACCGGTAAGAATATAGCACTCCTTTCCAAACGCTCCTGTCTCAACGCAACCGCTGGATCCACCATTTCGGGCGTCCCGTAAAGACTTGCCTTGTCGAAGCAATTCCTGAATAATCGCTTCAGTGTTGAAGATAGACGGCTGACCAAAACCAGTTTTGATGATGTTCAGAGCCCGTTTAAGCAAACGGTCGGGAGTTTTCTTGCTCAGCTGAACCATGGAACTAGGTTGCACTAGTCGCATTTCGTCAACAACGTCCAAGATCAGATAGGACAGCTCGTTTGTGGCATCTGATCCATCTTCCTTGACTCCTCCGATATTGATCAAGCTAAAATCAGTGTAAGTAGCGCTCTCTTGTGCGGTCACGCCAACCTTTGGCGGTGCTGGTTGGTTGTTGAACTTTACCCAAAAGACTTGGAGCAGCTCTTTGGCCGCCTCTTTGGCTAATGTGCCCTCCCTAAGCTCTTTTTCGTAAAAGGGATAAAGGTGCTGGTCAAGTCTTCCGGGGTTGAAGGAATCCCACGTGTTCAACTCCGTAGTTACACCAATGTGTACAAACCAGTAGTACTGCAGTGCTTCCCAGAAGGTTCGCGGCGCATGCGCTGGTACCCAATGACAGATTTCTGACATTTTCAGCAATTCGTCTTTCCGTTGACTGTTCTTCTCTTTTTCGGCTAACTCCTTCAACGCTTTTGAATATCGTTCTGCGTAGGCTATCAACGCATCCGCGGCAATATCCATTGCTTTCAATTCTTCCTTTTTATCAAAGGCTTCAGAGTCATTGTAGAAGTCCAATTTAGCGATAGCCTGCTGGATTTCTTGTTTGAGATTCAGAAATCCCTTTCTGTATATCTTATCCCCTAGAACTGTATGCCCAGGTGCCCGCTGTTCCTGAAATTCGGTAAGAACCCCAGCTTCATAAGCAGCCTTCCATTCCTCGGAAACTGATTCGAATATTCTCTCGCGGATAGATCTGCCCTTCCAAAAGGGAATGATAGTGTCTTTGTAAACGTCTCTGGTTTCCTCACTAACTTTGAACGGTATCTTTTTTCTGGAATTCAATATTTCCAAATCTTTTAAGCTATGGGTACACAACTCTGGGTACGTGGGCGTCGCTTTGGGCTCTCTTCCCTTCTCTCCCACAATCAACTCGCCGTCGTTGATACAGAGCTGTTTGTTCTCAAGCAAATATCTGAAAGCCAGTGCCCGTTTCACTGGCACTGAAACTCGATCAGCGACATCACTCTGGTAGAAACGGGTCAACAATATTGCCCTCTCGGGGTCCAACTTGGGAACAGCTTTTAAACTCTGTTCCCGCAGCTTCGCTACGCGCTCGTTCATCGGTTATCCTCCGATCTTAACCTTGAGTCCTAGAACCTTAAATCTTTCCGACAACTGGTTCAGCCTCTCAGGTGATGGCGGCTCAAGATCCGTCAACAGGTTCAGCCGATTCAATTTTTCATACTTACCTTTGCCGAGTTTATTGTAGGGAAGAAGGTCGATCTCTCGAACAGTTTTGAGGCTGCTAATATATTCGGCTATTTGGCGAATGTTTCCCTCTGTGTCGGTGATTTCGGGAATAACTGGAAAGCGGATGACAATATTCTTCCCTTCACTGTCCAATCGGGTTAAATTGGACAATATCTGCACATTAGAAGCCCCAGTATACTTTTGATGTTCTTTGTCGTCCATGAGCTTGAGATCATATAGAAAGAGGTCAATCTTGTTTTTGACCTTCCTCACCACCTCCCAAGGGGCATACCCGCATGTTTCTAGCGCTGTCGAAATCTTAAGCTTCAGACAAGCGTCTAGAAGGCCATTCAGGAAAACGTGTTGCAATAATGGTTCTCCTCCAGAAAAGGTCACCCCTCCGCCTGATTCCTCATAGAAAACTCGATCTCTTTCGATCTCGGCCACAATTTCTTCGACATTCGCCTCTCGACCAATTAGCTCCTTAGTGGTCGTTAGTGAGGATTTGCTCTTACGCCGCATCTGCAGAGCCTCCTCTAGATTCAGTTTCTGGCCTTCGGGATTCTGACACCACCAACATGTCAACGGGCAACCACACAGAAAGACCGTTGTACGGATCCCTGGACCATCGTGAAGGGAGTATTTCTTGATATCGAATATTAAACCCCTATTCTTCATCTCAATTCATCTTTCTACCGGTTTCATCAAACCGTTTCATGGAAGCGCACACCATTTCTTGGCGGCGGAATTGAGGGTTCTCCAAGCATATGGCGAAGGACTCTCTTTTTTATAATGGTATGTGAAATATAACTCTCTTAGTTATCTCATAAGCGAGGAGACGCATTCACATATATGTATCTGCGGTAGACGAATTTCGGGTAGAGCTGGTGGTACCATGATTGACATCTTCTTGGCGCTCCTAATTCTCATTGTTGCTGTCGGGACCGGGATCCTCTCGGCTACGGTCGGCGTTGGTGGTGGATTCATTATGGTATCATTCATGATCGGATACATGGGTCTGAAAACCCAGACCGCGGTCGGAACAAGTGCTTTCGTGATAGTCTTCTCGGCTCTATCGGCCTCAGTAGCTTATTTTAGACAAAAGAGGATCGACTACAAGGTTGGAATCACAGCAGCCTGCTTCTCAATCCCAGGAGCGCTCATTGGAGGTTACACAACAAGTTTCATTCCATCTTCAGCACTTGCCCTCCTATTCGCCTTTGCGCTCGTTATTGTAGGAATAAAGATGGTTTTCTTTCCAAGAGAGAGAGTCAAAGGTGTAGAACCAATAGACGAAAAAGGAGCTCTTCCAAACAGTCATGCAAGAAAGAAAAAGAGTTCACCAAGAGACAAATCCTTTCTCAGGTGGAAAACTGAAGTCGTCGACGCAGCTGGCCATAGATTTGCCTACAAGTCGAATGTCCTTCCATCGCTACCATTCTTCTTCTTGGCAGGTTTCTTCTCAGGTCTCTTTGGGATTGGAGGAGGAATCGTCATAGTTCCTACTCTGCAAATAATCGCTGGGCTACCTCTACATTTAGCTGTTGCCACAAGCATGTTCACGATGATATTCACATCCACATCAAGTGGACTAACCCATGTACTGCTGGGAAACGTAATGTTCGATTACGCGGTCTTTCTAGTACTCGGGATAATTGTTGGAGCACAAGGAGGGGCACGCGTAGCTAAGAGGTTGAAAAGCTCGGCGCTTGAGAGAGTTTTCGGCGTTACTATGCTGCTAATCTCTATCTACTTAATAGTGACAGAAGCGCTGGCACCTTAAAAGAAACCAATCAAGGTAAGAACCAAGTCAAGGTTTGAAGACCAACTTCTAGATCGGTCTCCTTCTGAACTAGCCTATTCTTGTTAGAGACACTTTGAGTATCCGCATGATCGACACAGAACGCAACCTTCGATGTATTCGAGGACTTCGCCGCAATCGGGGCAGACGCCGGCATATCCCTTGACTCCGCCAACTTTGGCGAAGGGTTCAGTCATGCTAAGTGAGCCAGTGCTGTTAGGAGGTTCTTTCCCAATGTGTTTTGCAATGGCTTTGCCAATAGCGTCTGGACATGAGAGTATTGTTCCGTCGGGGGTTATTCTTGGTGAAGCGCACCTGATGCCACCAAGTTGCTTGATAACAGAATCCACGTCCACACCGGAGCGCAGGGCTAGAGAGATCATCCTGCTCACAGCCTCTGACTGGGCTGCGGCACATCCGCCGGTTTTGCCTATGTGCGTGAAGACTTCGCAAAGTCCTTTCTCGTCTTCGTTTATTGTAACATAGAGGTTTCCGCAGCCTGTCATCATCTTGTATGTTCGACCGGTGGTCACTTGAGGTCTAGTTCTCGGAACAATTCTTTCTCTTGTCTCCTCGCCTTCCCCTTCTTTTCTCTTTTCTCCTTCTTCTTCCTTCTTCTCTTCCACCTTCGTGTCCTTTCGAACTCCTACGGTCAACACTTGCTCCTCCCTACTCTTGTCTCTATAAACAGTGATACCCTTACATCCGAGTTTGTAAGCTAAGAGAAAAGCTTCACGGACATCATCAATCGTCGCCGTGCTCTTAAAATTGATCGTCTTACTAACTGCATTATTAGTGTGCTTCTGGAACGCTGCTTGGATCCTAACGTGCCAGTCAGGATCAATATCATGCGCTGTAACGAAGATCCTCTTCACGAGTTCAGGAATATCAGGAACATTTTGAATCGAACCTTCTTCAGCAATAGTCTTCATCAATTGCTCGCTGTAGAAGCCCTCCTGCCTTGCAACTTGCTCAAACAGTGGGTTAACCTCAGCTAACTCAGCTCTGTCAAGCACGTGCCGCACATATGCGAGGGCAAAAAGCGGCTCAATACCAGAACTACAGTTGTGGACAACAACCCCGTTGGCAACATAGTTGTGCGCTACTTCCACTTCCATGTTGTAAACATCTTCGTAACCATAGAAATCTACGCTGACTACCTTGTGATTTCCAACAGACCGTTTATTCTTAGTCATCTTAGATCTTGTTGAATAGCCTAAGATGCGGGGATCTTCTTTCGTGAGACCTTTATTCCAAGGCGGTTTTCCAGTGAAGTCTTTCTTGTTTCTCTTCCTAATCTTCTCCAGCCAAGGTGACTTGCTTCTTTCTTTCATCGCTTTCATGAATTTCTGCCTTATCTCGGGTTTCTGCATTGCCTCCTTAGTCTTGACTGAAATCAGCTTCCGCTCTTCTTCTGAAAGCTTGCGACCATGCATTGGATTCCTCTCGCCAGATCTCTGCAGTGATTGTAAATACTTTCTTGATGTGGCCCTATCAAGACCAAAGATCTCCTCATACGTTTTGCCGGCGTTTCTGCGACTCCACCCGACTATAGTATTGTTAGAATGTAGTATCGCATGTTGATCTTTTGGCATTACAGCCAAATTGCTGACAGAATTGTCAAGCCTGTTCCCATTAAGATGATGTACAACCTCATCTTTGTTTAACCTTCTCCCTATCTTGTATTCTCCCGCTGCAATATGCTCATATTTGCGCGGCTGATTTGTCATGTATAGGACAAACAAACCGGATTTCTGTCCCAATTCCTTGCTTATCCAAACATGCTTCTCGAAACATCTTACAGAATCGCCAACTTCTAGTTTGCCAAGTTCTCTGAATGCCCCAGTACTCAACATTATGGGGTGATCTGGTGTAGCTATCAAAACATCGTCGTTGTCAAACCTGACTTTCCAAACCTCTGCTTGCTCTCTCGTTTTCCTAATACCATGCGCCTTCCTGATCTCAATTCCGTCATTGCCCGAACAATAAACTAGAGGCTCCCTGCCAACTAGATCCCGTATCCTAATCTTGCCTTCAGTAGTGTGTACCAGTGTGTCACCAACAACACAGCCAGCGATAATCGAAATGGTTCCAGTCGGAGCAATCGTCGTCAGAGTCGCATTCCTCAACCTGAGACCGTTCGGGTAATAGATGCTCTTCTCAAAGTTTGGGAACACACCACGCTCCTTGGCAAGACCCACAGAAGCTTCAACCGCCCTCTCATGGATAAACTTCATGATCTTCTCGGCAGTCCTGACAGACTCATCTGAGTTATACGGAATTCCAAGCTTGATCAACAAATCAGCAAAACCCATAACACCCAAGCCAACCTTCCTGTTTGCCAAAGTATTTTCCTCAATCTTCTTCACAGGGTACCTGTTCATATCTATCACATTATCAAGGAACCGAGTAGCTATCCTAACGATCTTACCAAGCTTCTCAAAATCAATAACAAGTTCACCTTTCTTGCCATCCATTCCCACCATCTTAGAGAGGTTAATAGATCCAAGATTGCATGATTCGTACGGCAAAAGTGGCTGCTCACCGCAAGGGTTTGTGCTTTCGATTGCTCCTATACTTGGTGTGGGGTTCGCTTGGTTCATTCTGTCTAGGAATATGAGTCCTGGTTCACCGCTTCTCCAAGCCATTTGGACTATGAGGTCGAACACGGTCTTTGCTCGCAGTTTCTTGAATGGTTTGCCGTTTCTTGGGTTGACTAGTTCGTACTCCTCATCTTTCTCCATGGCTTCCATGAATTTGTCTGTTGCTGCAACTGATATATTGAAGTTTGTCAGTTCCTTTTCATCCGACTTAGCGGTAATGAACTCTAGGATGTCTGGGTGATCTACTCTGAGGATTGCCATGCTGGCTCCGCGACGTGTGCCGCCCTGCTTGATCGCGTCGGTTGCAGAGTTGAATACCTTCATGAATGATACGGGACCACTTGATACTCCCATAGTTGATTTAACAAGGTCATTCTTCGGTCTCAATCTTGAGAATGAGAAGCCAGTGCCTCCGCCACTTTTTTGAATTAGTGCTGTCTGTTTCAGTGCCTCGAATATTCCCTCAAGTGAATCCTCAACGGGCAAAACGAAACACGCCGAGAGCTGCTGCAGCTCCTTGCCGGCGTTCATGAGTGTAGGGGAATTTGGGAGCCACTCTAGCTTGCTCATTACTTCGTAGAATTCATCTTCGACTTTCTTGACATTGGCTTTAGGGTTATACTTCAGCTCAGCTTGGGCGATGTTATGGGCAACCCTTCTAAACATGCCCTCAGCTGTCTCTACTAGTCTACCATTCTCATCCTTGGTTAGATACCTTTTCTCGAGTACCCTGGTGGCGTTCTCGGTAAGTTCCAGTTCGCCGCTTGTGTCACCTGGTTTTATGTCGCTCATTGAGATTCCATCCCCTCTTGGATGCGGAATTTCATGAGTGAAAAGAACATATTAAACATTGGTTGCTCTATACTAGCGTTGAGAATTATCCCATAATAAAGTAAAAAAGTGCTTCCATTCTATTGGCTCCTTGCAGGAAGGCTCCTTATTCTCCATCACTGCGCACTGGCTTCTACACAATGCGAGTCCTAAGTCGATGGCTCTTTATTTTTTCCTGGGTTTACGGTCTTGAGTATAACGTTTAGTCGCATAAGATTTTCGAGCCCACATGTCATAGGCAAAGATCGCTTGGAGGAGGTGTTCAGTGGCTTCTTTCCCAAATAATTCCGGCAGATCAACCTTAAACTCTTTGATGTCTCGCAACTCCCGTTCGGTTAATCGTCTTCGAAGAGGTTCCGCTGTATCCTCTGACAGGTCCTTTTTGAAATCGCAGCTTGTGGGTGGCGCAATTGGATCCTTGGAAGACGACAATAGGCACCAAGTGTTACCGCTTAGAAAACTTACTAAGCCTGCGAGCATAAGCATTTCAGGAAGGTGGGAATGC
This sequence comes from Candidatus Njordarchaeum guaymasense, assembly GCA_030587605.1. Classification (GTDB taxonomy): domain Archaea; phylum Asgardarchaeota; class Njordarchaeia; order Njordarchaeales; family Njordarchaeaceae; genus Njordarchaeum; species Njordarchaeum guaymasense. Next base: position 414 of record JAUQYT010000301.1, on the reverse strand, counting down.
GCCTTGTGCAAGGCTTCCTCTCGCGGAACGCCTCTCTTCTCAAGTGCCTCGCGCACACGCTCAGTATCGGCGCATCCTATTGCTTCCGAGAGCAAGAGATGATACGGAACGGTTTCAAGTGACGGCTTCTTGTAGACCCATTCATCGACCAATTTAAATGCTCGTTCTAGAACACCATCGAGCCAAGGTGTTTCGATCTCACGGCCATCCTCCAGAATGTATCTTGAATACATGATTATCAACCCACATGTTGAGTTCTAGAAACCTTCACCTATATAGTAAAAGCAATTCAGTATTAAAGAAGAGGAGAGGATTGCCCGTAATCTTACCGAAGCTGGCAATGCCAATGCACTACAATAAGCTAGACGAGATCAAAGCTGATCCGAATGATTTCAAGGCTGAAGCGGAAGAGCA
>JAUQYT010000299.1 GCA_030587605.1 Candidatus Njordarchaeum guaymasense | reverse complement strand
GTTGGTCACCATGCGAAAGAAAGGATCTGTCGAATAGAGCCAAAGAAGCTTGCACACTCGAAAGGGTCCAGAAAAGAAACATACTGCAACATGAATGGCGAACAATCAAAGAGGAAGAATTGGAAGAACTGGTGCAGGAGATGACGCTAAGACAAATTGCAGTCAAATACAATGTATCGCCAACTGATACCGTGAGCAAAAAATGCAGGAGGCTTAGGGTTTCTCTGCCAGAGCGAGGTTACTGGACAAAGGTCTACTGGGCAAATGCGAGACCCCAAGGGCGGGATTCAAAGCGAAAACGAAAGAATCCAATCCACGAAAGAGAAACAACGTTTTTCCCTCTTCTTGACTTATGAAAATCCTTACACAGAAAGAAAAAAGCGCCCTGGGCGGGATTTTGTAAAATCATCGTCTTCTGCAAATTGACTTAACGGTGATCTTTCTCGAACCCGCGTCCTGGGTTTTGTCCCCGTGGTTGTGGGTGTGACAGACCCAGATGTTAACCGCTTTGTGGTCTCCTCGCCTTCCGGGAGGAGGCTTGCACTACCAGGGCACCGTGTGCATGATGCATACTAGGAGCAGAAGTCTTTTAATCTTTTTCGAAGTCTATTCCTTCGCCTCTTGGGGACAACCGCGACATGATCTCTAACCTGTTCCAGCCAGTTACCATTCCTCTTGGTTGTGCTCGTGAATCATCTCCGATACAGAAAAGACTGGAGTCCCAAGAATATGTTTTTACAGGCCTCACTTTCCTTTTTTTGCATGTAAATTCGTCTTTCTAAGTTTGTCACTTGATGGAATAGTGGACTGCCCTTAGACGCGCGGATACAGCGAACTCAATCAAAGACAAGGACTCTAGCAGTTTCCCATCTCCGCAGCGCCATTCGGCAAGTGGCATACAAGAAGGAAGAGGAATTGAAAGGATATTCTGCCTTATTGCCTTATTGCTAATAGTCTGACCGCGCTAGGTGTTTCTTGACTCCGCTTTCTGCTTAGGTTACTGCTTCGCCTACTTTGTGCGCTGCGTGGCGCGTTGCCTTGGCTGTCTTCTTTGCCCCTTTCTTTACTGCTTTACCCGTCTTCTTCGCCGTCGACTTGGTCTTCTTGGACACTTTCTTAGCTTTCTTCCCAAATCCAAATGGGGTCATTTCTAGCCACCTAGATCACTATATCTGTGTTTTTGTAGATAAAGTCATGCGTGGTGTAGCAGGCAGTCACTCGAACTGCATCGCTATTCCTTGTCCTCAAGATTGAGAAAAAAGGAACTGTACGTTCGCGGTTCATCTTGAACCGTGTACAGTTATCGGCTTTCCTTAGATACCGTTTCCCTTGCTTTCTTTTCTGCCTAACCTGCTATTTCTCGAGCTCAGAGCTCATGGGGAAGATCGCTCTGTCAGGCGCGGAAGCGTTGAAGAATGAGGTGCCTAAACAAGAGAAAAGACTAAAACCACAAATATGTGTGTTTATAGACCTACAACCTCCTTTTTTGGCGAGCAGGCTCAAATAGGAGTTTCCGGCGAAAAAGACGTACTCGGATAGACTTTCGGTAGCCTCTTTTCTAGCGCGCTAGACTCATATAGGAAACCCGCACTCAGATCTGTTTGGAGGTCGGTCTAGGGTGCCAGTTATCTTGGAGCGCCAAGTCCAGAAAATCTACCCCGGAAAATGGGACGAACTTGAGGCAATTGACAAGAGGTACGATCAGGTAGAGAAGAAATACGCCTTTCCACCGAAGCGGCGTTACCGCGCCTACTCTGCAAGCGGCGACACTGACACGATCATCATAGAGAGAGAATGGAAGAGCATGGCGAAATACGAAGAAACAATGTACAAACTGTGGGCTGATCCAGAAGAGCAAAAGCTCAACAAGGAAGCCGAGAAGATTATCAAACATAATCACATCGAATTCTACATCGTCTGGCCATTGAGAGTGTAGTTAGTCCCAATCCATCCAGCACAACCCTTTTTTTTGGGACCCACATCTTTTCGAGCTTCTATGCAAGCGCCAACAATAGCGTCTCGGTTGAAAAGTCTAGGCAGGGAAAAGACTAGAACCACGAATATGTGTGCTTGCAGACCTACAACCTTATTTTTCCATCTTAAGAATCTTTGAAGCCCCTGTATGTCTTCCCTCTCCAGCTTTCAAAACCCGTTAGAAGCGAGGCACGAACTTCGATGGCTGGAAAGCCGCCAGTTAACGCGCTAGAGGGATGAACCGCGTCGCAGGGTTTCTTCTGACAGACACCGACCCCTTTCACAATAATTGTTATAAAGAATTATCACAATCTTGTTTTCTTGAGGGTGGGGAATGTCGGATTATGATGTGGTTGTAATTGGCGGTGGTGTCGGGGGAACAGCTGTCGGGGCCATTTTATCTTCACAAGGACTAGGAACCCTTCTTGTTGAAAAAAACGAGATCATTGGTGGTCGCTGCAGCACTTATGAGAAGGAGGGTTTCAAGATAGATGTAGGTGTTCATTCTTTTGGAAGAACAAAAAACGGGCCTCACGGCAGAATTCTGAAAATGATAGGAATGGAGAACGCTATTGAATGGGTTCTGGCGCGAAGTCCTGGCCCTTCACAGTACTACCAGGGAAAATTCTGGAAGTTTCCTAAGGAACTTGGTGAATTGATACCACCTTTCGATGCTCAGAAGGTTACAAGACTATTCTCAGACATACTGCAAATACAGGATACGAAAGACCTCGACAAGATAAACACAAAATCCTGGTTAAGCAAGTACACCAACAACACACTAGTCCACTCTTTCATCAACACCATTTGCGCTTTGTATTTTGTGATTCCTTACACCGAAGCCTCAGCCGGCGAATTCGTAAGGTGCGCTTCTTCACTCGTAAAGCATCTAAGTACTGGATACCCCAAAGGAGGATGCATTTCAGTTCCCCAAGCTTACGCTAACGGGATAAGTAAATTCAAGGGAGACGTGAAGACAGGGATTTCAGCCAAGAGGATCATAGTCGAAGGCCAGAGAGTCCGAGGCGTCGAACTTGCAGACGGTGAATTCGTTTCGTCGAAGACAGTCATAAGCAACGCAGGAATAAGAGAAACTGTGAACAACTTGGTCGGCAGAAGCCATTTCGATGGAAACTATCTCAAGAAGGTGGACAGACTCAAGTACTCGATGAGCGCATTCGCACTCAAAGTCGCACTGAAAAAACCGATAACAGATCTCAAACTTGTTTTCTCATTCTCCTCGGAGGATCCAGAACAGAGATACCGTTCAATACTGAAAGGCCATGTCCCCGATGAAGTAGACTTATTCATACCGGTACCTTCAAACTACGACCCGAGTTTAGCGCCGAAAGGAAGACAGCTAGTCATAGCAGGAACTTGGATGACTCAAGAGGTTTTCGATAAGAACAGGGAAAGATGGATAGAGAATTCAATGAGATCCTTGGAGAAAGTCTTCCCCATGCTGCAAGACAACCTGATGTGGTGGGACGTTACAACGCCCAGAGACATTGAACTTTTGGCGGGAAAAGAAGCATCTGTTATAGGAGTGGGACAGAAAGTAGGTCAAACGGGAGCCAACAGACCGTCACCAATACTCCCCATAGAAGGATTATACATGGTCGGCGGAGACGCAGGGGGATGGGGAATAGGAACAGAACTCGCAGCTGAAAGCGCTATCCAGTGCTCAGATGTGGTTCTGAAGAAGCATAGGAAGGTCTAGAAAGCGCATTGTACGATTGAGACAGAATGCTCACAATCAGTTCAGGGGCGAACAACAAAAACTGCCAACGCATTGATCGACGTTTGCACAGAAAAGACTAGAAGTCCAAATATGCCGGTTTACAGAACTACAGCCTTCTTTTTTGGCGACTAAGTTCAGATAGGAATTTCCTTTGAAACAAATATGTTCAAATGAACTCTCCGTGTTCCTCCCATCAACAAGATCGAGATGTGGCAAGAGGGTTACCTGGACTATCGCGATGAAGAGAAAAGGCACCAGCTAATAGACGCTGTTGGGAGCCTGCAACATGTGACATAGCCGCTGTTAGTTTCCATTATTCTTATATGGGTAATCCTACTGTAATTTTTGTGTTTGCTTAGTGCAGGAAGTCATCGAGAAGGAGGAGGGATTACTTCAGAAGGAGGGGATAAGTCAAGAATCGAAAAGTTATGCCACTGGTACAGATGCATATAGGAAGCTGCAGCAGCATCTTGACCAGCTACCTGTCGGGTTTCCAGCTACGAAGTCAGGCGTAGAAATGCGGTTGCTGAAGCGTCTTTTCACACCCGAAGAAGCACGTATTGCTACATACCTAAGTTACAGTCTCGAATCGATCAAGCAGATCTATGCTCGCGCAAAGGACACCAGTATACCAATCGAGAATTTAGAACGGATATTGGATGCCATGTTCAAGAAAGGGACTATCAACTTCAAGAAAGAGGGCAGCGAGAAGAAATACGGTAACGCATTGTATGTAATTGGCTGGTATGAACAACAAGTAAAAGCACTTACAAGCGAACTATTCCTTGACCACGCTCAATTTTGCCAAGAAGGATTTGCTTCTGAAATGTACCTCACCCGAATTCCCCAGTTACGCGTAATCCCGATAGAGAAAAGCATAATCCCCGAACACCACGTCTCCACCTACGACGAATTGAGATGGGTTGTTGAGAATAGCGAAGGTCCGATCTGTGTGACTGACTGCATCTGCCGCAAAGGAATGGACATCGTTGGGTCGCGGTGCCGCCGAACCCAATTGCGTGAGACGTGTATCTATCTGGGTTCTCTTGCTCAGATGTATATAGATCGGGGAGTGGGCCGACCCATTAGTAGGCAGGGTGCACTCGAGGTTTTGAGGAAAGCGGAGGAAGACGGGTTAATCCTTGAACCGCAGAACGCCGAGCGTCCAGAGGTTATATGTTGTTGCTGTGGGGATTGCTGTGGAATTCTAACAATGGTGAAAGCCTTTCCCCGACCCGTGGATTTTGTCGCGACAAACCATTATGCAGAAGTCGATCCTGGGTTGTGCACTGCGTGCGGGACCTGTCTGAAACGGTGCCAAATGTCTGCTCGGAAACTCGTGAACTATGTGTCGACGGTTAACCGAGATCGGTGCATTGGATGCGGAGTCTGCGTTCCAACCTGCGCTTCCGGCGCTACCAGACTTTCCAAAAAGGAAAAAGTGACCGTACCCGCAAAGAACTCGGATTCTTTGTATACGGAGATCATGAACAAGAAGAACGAGATGCGGCAGAAAGGCGTCCAGTCAAGGTCATTGGATTAACGGTTGGGCTCTGCAACATCCAACCTTTTTGGCGTAGCGTTGCGAAAGTTGTCACTTCACGTTTAATCCCATCAAATAGCGATCAAGCTGAACGCGTAGTTTCTCGTCCGTTCTGCGTCAGGGTTCGTCTTGTGGTCTGGAGCTGTCGAAGCATGAGATGCCTGAACAGGAGAAAAGACTAGAAGTGCAAATATGCTGGTTTTTAGACCTACACATACTTTTTTGGGACATCTGAGCTGTTCATCACACAGTCAAGAGAACACTTCTTGATGGCCGAGATGGCGGTCCATCACGAAGACGAGAAAGACTCCGTATTTTTCAGATTTTTGCGGATTACACAAAGAGAGGCAACTGATGCAAGAAACTATGTCATTAAAGCTGTAGGTTGGGCTCTCAGACAAATCGGGAAGAGGAACCTCCGCCTAAATGAGAAAGCAATCAATGTGGCAAAGACAATCGCAAAGAAGGATCCAGTTCGGCAAGATGGATCGCATTCAAGGCGCTTAGAGAATTACAGAGGGAGAAAATCATGACAAGACTCCGAGACAAGTCAGGGCAGTAAACCAAGCACGTTTGTTCGCTTCGATTCTTAACGGACTTAAGTCGGAAAGGTCTTCCTGAACACGTAGATTGCCCATCCCAGCGTATCCCTCTCCCAGCGAAGATAGATCTCTTTCTCCTTCTCCGTTCGTTCAAGAATCTCAGCAATATCAGGGTCCTCAGGGTGAGCCAGAAGATAGTCGTTGACAGACCACCAGTTAAGGTTCTCATAATGATCCCAGTCGTCGTGGTCGCTCACGACGGTGTACAGGCAGCTAAGCCCTTCCTCTTCGCCAGCCGCGACATTCTCATTATGAGTGGAAAATTCCTCTCTTTTTCTGTCGACCATCTCCAGGTACTCGGGATCAGGTTCCTTCTGCCAGAATACTTCTCCCACAAGCACAAGTCCCCCTGGCTTTGTCATCTTCTTCAAAGCACGGGTAGTCTCGCTGAAGGCGCCATAGACAAAAGTTGCCCCAACACACATCGTAAGGTCATAGCTCTCCAGTGACTCAGGTTCAAACTTGGCAGCGTCCATTTCAAGAAACTCAATTTTCGCCGTTGGAACCCGAGCGTTGTATCTTTCTCGGCAATCCCTGACACAGTAGGGTGATATGTCAACTCCAATTCCTTGAACCCTGTAAAGTTCTGCTAGGCGAACAAGGAATTCGCCTTTTCCACAAGCGATGTCGAGAACACGAGCTCCTTTTCTGAGAGAAAGCTGCCTGCATAATTCCTCAAACTTCTCATTCCCTATTGGGTTGCAGAACCGGTGCCGCCTGTGCCTTATGTCGTGATACTTCCAGATATCCACGTGAAAGCCACCTTGTTAATGCAAGTAATCCTCATGGTATTTAAAAACGATTAATCACTACAATTTCAGGCCGTCAGCAAGGTTTGTGAATGTGAACATGAGATACTATCCTTACTTCATCCTGACACGAAGGCATTGAACGAAATGCTTCGCTCTGGGGATGTTTTCAATGCAGTCGCGGTAACGAACGGAGAGAAAAGAATATAAGGAATTCACTTTATCCATACATAAATGCAGGTGCATGAGACCTGGTTGGGCCCGTAGCTCAGGCAGGTAGAAGGGAAAAACGGTTGTCTACCTATAGCGCCGGACTCTAGAGGAGTTAGCTGCCCTCAGAGGGTGAGGCTTTTAGACGTGGTACTAGCATCAAAGAGAATAAACCATACAACAGTAGCGTGATGAAACCCGGTGGTCAGGGGTTCGATAGCGTATTATTGATGAAGCCGAGACTCCCCTCGGGCCCGCCACACTTATGTAATTAAATTCGTTCGTTGCTCAATGTATGCGGATCATGGTGGAGGTTAAGTCTCGTGTCTTCACAAGAATCAAAGAAATCATTTCTAGATCACGAGATAATTCCGAAACACATTATTCTCACCGAGGACGAGAAAAAGCTCTTGCTCGGCAAATACAACATTCAGCCCGAATGGCTTCCTCTGGTTAAGGCCTCCGACCCCGTAATACGGGCAATAGGTGGTAAACCTGGGGACATCGTTAAGATCTTGAGGAAGAGTGAGACAGCCGGCGAAAACGCTGTTTTTTACAGATACGTTGTAAAAGACTGAAACACGGAAATGAAAGAGGAATGGTCTTCATTGAGTAAAGAGTTGCTTGACCCATGGGTTGTTATGCAAGCCTTTATTGATGAAGGAACGCTAGCCCGTCAACACTTGGATTCGTACAATGATTTCATTGAGGGCAAACTCCAACAGATCGTTGATGAAGTTGGAAAAATCGAGCCTGACATCGAGGGATACAACATAAGACTTGGCAGGATCGAAGTCGGAACGCCAACCGTTAAGGAAGCCGATGGGTCTACGAAGGAAATCTTCCCAATGGAAGCTCGAATAAGAAATCTTACTTATTCAGCGCCTCTCTATCTTGAAATGACTCTTATCTACAAGGATGAGAGAACAGGCATCGAACAGCAGGATAAACCATCTAAGGAGTATATTGGTCGTATTCCGATAATGTTGAAGTCTAGTAGGTGTCCATTGTCTAAGATGGCTTCTGAGGAATTGATTAAGGTGGGAGAAGATCCGAATGATCCTGGAGGCTATTTCATTGTTAATGGTTCTGAAAGGGTAATCGTAACACAAGAAGACCTTGCTTCCAACAGAATCTTGATCGAAGAAGGCTCGGGTGGCGCCTATACTCATGTTGCAAAGGTTTTCTCGACTTCGCGCGGCTTCAGGGCGCCAGTCACACTTGAGAGACGCCGTGACGGTACACTTCGTCTCTCTTTTCCTTCTGTTCCAGGAAAGATCCATTTGGCTATACTGGTGCGTGCACTTGGGTTGGTTACTGATAAACAGATCAGCGAGGCCGTTTCTGACGATCCTGAGGTTGTACGCGAGCTTATCCCCACCCTTCATGAGGCTGATGTAGTAGCAGATCAGGGCGAAGCCCTGGATTACATTGGGAGAAGGGTTGCAGTGGGGCAAACGATGGAGTACAGGCAGAAGCGGGCAGAACAAATCCTCGACAAGTATCTTCTTCCGCACATTGGTACAACTTCCGATGCCAGGCTTAAGAAATCCTACTACCTTGGGCAGATGGCGGAACGCCTGATTGAACTCTCATTGCGCAAACGAGAGCCTGATGATAAAGATCATTATGCTAATAAGAGATTGAAATTAGCCGGGGACCTTCTTGTCAGCTTATTCAGGGTGGCTTTTCTCAATTTATGTAGAGACATAAAATATCAGATTGAGAGAAATGCGATACGGGGTCGAAAACCGAGTATCCATACAGCGGTAAGGGCGGATGTCATAACGGAAAGGTTGCGTCACGCTCTTGCCACGGGTAACTGGGTTGGAGGGAAAGCTGGTGTTAGTCAACTTCTTGATCGCAACAACTATCTTTCCTCATTAAGCCATCTTAGGAGAATTATCTCGCCTCTAAGTCGCAGCCAACCTCACTTTGAGGCAAGAGATCTTCATCCGACCCATTGGGGTAGAGTCTGTCCTAGTGAGACTCCAGAAGGACCCAACTGTGGGCTTGTTAAGAATTTGGCTTTAATGGCCATAATATCTGTCGGTGTTGAAGACAGCGAAGTTGAAGGTAAACTAATCAGTCTTGGGATTTCCACTATCGGACAGACCAGAAAGGGTGAGATCAAGAAGGGAGCAAAAGTATTCCTTAACGGGCGTCTGATCGGCTACCACGGTGCACCCTTGAAATTCAAGGAGCAGGTCACCGTTCTTCGCAGGAGAGGAGAGATTAGCAATGAACTAAATGTAGCTTATTACCCTGACGCAGATGAGGTTCAAGTGAATTGTGACGCAGGTAGGGTTCGGCGCCCACTGATTATTGTTGAAGACGGAAGACCTAGGCTTAACCTCGAGCACATAGAGAAACTGCGCAATCGTGAGTGGTGGTTCAGTGACTTAGTAAAAAATGCTATCGTTGATTGCCTCGACGCTGAAGAGGAGGAGAATGCATATGTGGCAATTGGCTCAGGGTCGCTAACATCCGAACATAACTACATGGAAATAGCGGTCTCAGCCATTCTAGGTATATGCGCATCCGTAATTCCTTACCCTCAACACAATCAGTCTCCAAGGAATACATACGAAGCTGGCATGGCTAAGCAAGCCTTAGGACTTTTTGGCGCAAGTTACAGATTGAGGGTTGATACTCGTTCTCACATTCTCCACTATCCTCAGATGGCTCTAGTCAAAACTAAAGCCATGGACGCGATACAGTTTGTAAGGCGACCTGCCGGTCAGAACTTCACAGTAGCCATACTCTCCTTATCTGGGTACAATATGGAAGACGCTCTAATAATGAATAAATCCTCGGTTGAAAGAGGATTGGCTCGTTCTAGCTTCTTCCGATGTTACGAGGCTGAGGAGAGGAAGTATCCTGGCGGCCAAGAGGATCGGTTTGAGATACCCGATAGAACTGTAAGAGGATATCGCGCGGCTGAAGTCTATCGGCATCTTAGTGAGGATGGCGTAATTGAACCCGAGACCGATGTTCAAGGAGGAGACGTATTAATAGGCCGAACTAGCCCTCCCCGTTTCTTAGAAGAATATACAGAGTTTGAAGTGCCAAGTCCCACGAGGAGGGAGACATCAAGTAATCTAAGGTATGGTGAATCTGGCATTGTTGATACAGTTATACTTGCGGAGACGGTTGAAGGAAATCGCCTAGTCAAGGTCAAAGTTCGTGACCCTAGGGTGCCTGAGCTGGGTGACAAGTTTGCTTCACGCCATGGACAGAAAGGGGTCATAGGACTACTAGTTCCTCAGGAAGATATGCCCTTCACCGAGGAGGGCGTTGTCCCTGATCTTGTAATCAACCCTCATGCTATTCCTTCAAGAATGACAATCGGCCAACTAATAGAGGCGATTGCTGGGAAGATAGGCGCTTTGTCCGGGCGATCCATTGATGGGACTGCCTTCTCAGGTGAGAAGGTGCGAGACCTCTACACGGAGTTACAAAGATTAGGCTTCAAATACAATGGAAAAGAGGTTATGTACAACGGCATGACAGGGGAGAAGTATGATGTGGACATATTCATCGGAGTGGTATACTACCAGAAGCTTCACCACATGGTTGCAGACAAGCTTCATGCACGGGCGAGGGGCCCCGTCCAGATATTGACTAGACAGCCAACCGAGGGACGTGCAAGAGAGGGAGGTCTCAGGTTTGGAGAGATGGAAAGAGACTGCCTGATAGGTCACGGGGCGACCCTCCTATTGAAAGAGCGTTTGCTGGAAGAATCAGATAAGTGTGTAGTCCTTGTCTGCGAGAACTGTGGAATACTTGCTGCCTACGACAGGAGCAAGGATAGATACTACTGCAGAGTCTGCGGAGACAAAGGACGGGTATCAAAGGTTGAGATGTCCTATGCGTTCAAGCTTCTGCTCCAAGAGCTTGTAAGCTTGGGCATTGCTCCAAGACTAGTCTTGAAGGAACGTGCCTCATAGATTGGAGGTGTGTCAAGAGTTTGGCATTGCGAGTTGCAAAGATTATTGAGAGGATAAGGTTTGGGTTCCTCTCGCCTGATGAAATCAGAAAGCTATCGGTTACTAGAATAATCACGGCAGACACGTATGACGAAGATGGGTTACCCATAGATTCAGGTTTGATGGATGCCAGACTTGGGACAGTCGAGCCTGGTCGAAGGTGTAAGACGTGTGGTAATAGGGTTGGCGATTGTCCAGGGCATTTTGGTCACATAGAATTGGCTAGACCTGTCATACATGTCGGATTCGGCAAGCTCGTCTACAAGGCTTTGAGAGCGACCTGTAGAAAGTGCAGCCGACTTCTCCTGCCGGACGAAGAACTAGAGAAGTTAAGAAAAGAAATGGATGAACACGAACGAACATGGAACGAGTTAAGCCAAGCTGTTATAGACGAGGTCATAAAACATGCAATCCGCGTAAGTGTGTGTCCTCACTGCGGAGAAACTCAGCGCAAGATAGGATTTGAGAAGCCTACGTCCTTCACCGAAGAAACCGAAGCTGGGCCTGTTAGACTAACTCCAAGCGACGTAAGAGACAGACTGGAAAGGATTCCAGACGAAGACCAAAAGCTTCTGGGGGTCAATCCCAAATACGCCAGGCTTGAATGGACTGTCCTCACTGTTCTTCCAGTTCCCCCAATAGCTGTACGCCCGTCGATTACACTTGAATCAGGAGTCAGATCAGAAGATGACTTGACTCACAAGCTTGTCGACGTGGTCAGAATTAATCAGAGACTCAAAGAGAATATTGATGCTGGAGCCCCTCAGCTAATCGTCGAAGACTTATGGGAGCTACTCCAGTATCATGTGACAACATACTTCGACAATGAGGTTTCTGGCATACCGCCTGCAAGGCATAGATCCGGGCGGGCGCTCAGAACCTTGGCGCAACGCTTGAAAGGCAAAGAGGGCCGATTCAGGAGCAATCTTTCAGGAAAACGCGTCGATTTCTCAGCTAGAACAGTCATATCTCCTGATCCGAACATCAGTATTAACGACGTTGGTGTGCCATTTGAGGTAGTCAAGATCTTAACTATCCCTGAAAGGGTGACAACTTGGAATATCGAAGAAATAAAACGCTTAGTCAGGAACGGCCCCGAAAAACATCCAGGGGCAAACTATGTGATCCGTTTGGACGGCAGAAGGGTGGACCTGAGGTTCGTAAAAGATCTTGAGTCCATTGCCGATACCATTGAACATGGATTCATAGTTGAACGTCACCTTAGAGAAGGAGACGTGGTACTGTTTAACAGGCAACCTTCGCTTCACCGTATGTCCATTATGGCTCACGAAGTTCGTGTTATGCCTTACAAGACCTTCCGCTTGAACCTATGCGTATGCCTATCCGGGAACACCGAACTCTATACTGACCTAGGCAGAGTTCCCATCGCCAGTCTAGTTGCAGACAACGTTAAATATGCCCCGCTTTCATGTGACTGGCAAGAAAGCAAGGAAGCATACTTCTCGGGAATCACTGATCTTCATGTTATCGATCCCACGCAACTAGGGCTCAAGTCATACAGGATCACCACGGAGAATGGGCGAGTCATTGAGGCGACGGAGGAACACCCGTTCTATACCAAGCGTGGCGTTGTCAAGGCAGGAGAGTTGAGATGCAATGACTCGGTGGTGGTCTATCCCATAGAGATCCCATTAGCGGGTGGATGCCCTGACATTCTTACACAGGAACAGATTTTGAACGCCTTGCCCGAACATACTCACATGCACTATACTATGAGCTCACTCGATGCTATGGATCTCATTGATGTTCCAGCAAGTTCCATAAAGCAAATTCAACTTGCTAGCCTTGTCGGTCATCTATTCGGAGACGGCACGATGCTTATCTCTGAAGAAGGCGGTCGCATTATATTTCGCGCTGAGGAAAGAAAAGACATTCGTAATCTCTGGGAGACTGCTCAAGATCTTGGTCTAAATCCAACATCCATCCAAAAGTTCAAATCTCGTGCCTTTGAGATTAATAGAGCTGATGGCAGAATACTTAGACCGCGAGGCAACACTTACTTCTTCGAGGTTAGACGGAAACCCGTCGTCATAGCTTTCAAGGCACTGGGCGTACCTGATGGTGATAAGGTAATTCAAGAGTACCGAGTTCCAAAGTGGCTTTTTGATGCGCCAAAAATGGCGAAGCGTGCTTTTCTTAGAGCATATTTCGGATGCGAATTATCCACCCCGCGCCTACACACAAGTTCAGGTTCAACGTTTAACCAGCCTGTTTTCAAGATTGCCAAGGCAGAAGGCTTGTCCGCAGCAAGTTTCATACAAGATATTCAAACATTACTAGGCGAATTTGGTGTTCGCTTATCATCAATCAAGTCCGAAGACGGCAACCTACGAAAAGACGGCAAGAAATCCATCATCTACCTCTGCAACTTCTCCGCCGAAGACGACAATCTCTTGGCTCTGTTCAAGAAGATTGGCTATGAGTTTGATCACAAGAAGGAGGAACTTGCTAGGCTCGCGAGTGAATACATAACAACAAAGAATAAGGCAAAAGACAAGGCATCTGCCCAAGTCAAGACGGCCATAGCTCTTAGAGAGCAGGGTTACACCTACGAAGCCATTGCCAAGGCGATTGGTCATCATTCTTGGGCCACTGTCGCGTCTTGGTTGTCGAACGATCGAACAGCTGCAGGACTGCCAGCTGATTTCCCTGACTTTCGCAGTTGGAAAGGGTCTGCCGCAAAAGGACTGAAGCATGGTTTCACATGGGACAGAATAGCCCGTATTGAGGAAATCGAGCTTCGAAATGCCTATGACATCACGACTAACGACAATAATCACAACTTCGTTGCTGCAGAATTCCTCACGAAAAACTGCCCGCCGTACAATGCAGACTTTGATGGTGATGAAATGAACCTGCACGTACCCCAAAGCGAGGAGGCACGCGCTGAAGCTAAGATTTTGATGCGTGTTCAAGAACAAATCCTTTCGCCCAGGTACGGTGGACCAATCATAGGTGGAATCCAAGACTATATATCATCAGCATACTTGCTGACGAAGAGGGGCAGCTACCTGACACTGAAGGAGACTTGTCTACTTCTTCAATCAGCAGGGATAATGGGAGAACCTCCGGAACCTGAACTCAAGAATCCTGACAGGTGGAGTGGCAAACAAATTACCAGTACGCTTTTGCCCAGAGATTTGAGCTATTCATGGAAGGCGAAGATATGCCACAAATGTGACGAGTGTAAGCGAGAGGAGTGCACCTATGATGCTTACTGTGTTGTCAAGGACGGCAAATTGATCTCTGGAGTATTTGATAAAAACGCGTTTGGTGCAGGAGTCCCCGAAAGTATCTACCATTACATAATAAAGATGTATGGCAACGATGTGGCCAGAGCTTTCATCGACTCTATTACGAAGCTACTAGTATCCTACATAACTCTAAAAGGTTTCACGATGGGGATAGACGACGTAGAACTCAAGGAAGAGGCTACGAATAGAATTCGAGAAATCCTAGATGAGGGGCAGCGCAAGGTTGACCAGCTGATTGAGGTCTACAGAAGAGGAGAAATGGAAGCCCTGCCAGGTCGCAGCCTCGAAGAGACTCTTGAAATGAGAATAATGCAAGAACTGTCAGAAGCAAGAGACGGAGCAGGCGACGTTGCGGACCAATATCTGGGGATGAAAAACCACGCGGTAATTATGGCTCGGAGTGGAGCGAGAGGAGACAGGCTCAACTTGGCACAGATGGCTGCATGTGTTGGGCAACAATCGGTTCGAGGAGTCCGAATAATGAGAGGCTACCAGAAGCGTAGTCTCCCTCACTTCAAAAAGGGCGATCTTGGCTCTGAGGCCAGAGGATTCGTTCCCGCATCGTACCGTACGGGGTTGACTCCCATTGAGTTCTTCTTCCATGCTATGGGGGGCAGAGAAGGTCTCGTCGACACAGCAGTACGCACGTCTACAAGTGGCTACATGCAGCGTCGCTTGATTAATGCACTTCAGGACATCAAGGCCGAATACGACGGCACTGTTAGAACTTCAGTCGGAAGGATAGTCCAATTCAAATACGGTGAAGACGGTGTAGACCCGTCAAAGAGCTACCACGGACAAGCAGTGAATTTAGATGCAATAGTGAAGAGAAATCTTGGTGAAAAGTCTAAGCGGTGAGTTGAGATGAAGACGTTATCACAAGAAGAGGTTTCACAGAGTTTAGACCGGGTTAAGGAGCAAGAGATGCTACCTGCATCAATAGTCGAGAGCGTGAATAAGAAACTATCGGGGATAGAGCTGACAGATGACGAGTTCAAGAGGATAGTATCCGACGTTGTCAGGGAATACCGAAGGTCTCTAGTTGAGCCTGGCGAGGCCGTTGGCAACGTGGCAGCTCAGTCGATCGGGGAGCCGGGAACTCAGATGACCCTGAAGACATTTCACTATGCAGGAGTGGCAGAGCTCAACGTTACTCTCGGTCTGCCGAGGCTGATAGAAATCGTCGATGCCAGGAAGATACCCTCAACTCCTATGATGACTGTGTATCTGGAAGAGGAATACGCAGCAGACCCTGTTAAAGCTCGTGAAGTGGCTCAGAGGATTGAACTAACTAGAATCGATAATATTGCTCAAAGCATTGAATTCGATTTACTCAATCGGACCATCGTTGTGAAACTTGCTCAGGATTTGATCGAAGATAAGGGTATCACGCCACAGCTGGTCGTAAGTAAGTTGAAGGGGCTCAGAAAGATCGAATTGGATCTAGACGAGAAGCGGCGCATAGTCTACATCAGAATTCAGTCTGAAGACTTTGGTGATTACCAGAAGCTACTGGAGAGGGTTCGGAGTACCGCCATAAAAGGAGTGAAAGGAGTGAAGCGGGTAATCATAAGAAAAGAGAGGGTCCCAAGTGGAAAGGAAGAATACGTCTTGTACACAGAAGGAACGAATCTTTCGCAGGTGATAAAGGTACTTGGAGTCGACCCGACAAGAACGATCTCTAACAACATACATGAGATCTGTGAGACGCTAGGCATTGAGGCCGCAAGGAACTCGTTGATACATGAAGCAAGAAACGTATTAGAGGAGCAAGGATTAGACGTGGACATAAGACATATAATGCTCGTCGCAGATTTGATGACTAGAACTGGTGAGATCAGGCAAATAGGAAGGCATGGTATTAGCGGCGAGAAGGAAAGTGTATTGGCAAGGGCAGCCTTCGAGGTCACTGTGAAGCACCTGCTTGACGCAAGCGTAGCTGGCGAAGAGGACCTCCTGAATGGTATAACTGAGAACGTAATAGTGGGTCAGACTATTCCGCTTGGAACAGGCTTCATCGACCTCTACATGTCACGTGGTCCAAAAGAGAAATAGCACCAGAATATATCGATACTGCTTCAAAAGTGAGGTAGAACCCAGTACCGAAGGAAGCATGGTAAAAATGTCGTCAAGAACTAAGGAAGGACACTCTGCCACCATAGAAAGGTCGGATGTGTCCAAATCTATAAGAATCGCTGTTAAGACGGGAGCAGTCTGTTTTGGCTTTGAAAGTACACTGGAAGCCATCAAGAGAGGCAAGGCCAGACTTGTTATACTCGCCAACAACTGCCCAGAGAGCATCTTGTCAAGAATCGAGTATTATAGTAAACTGTCTCAAGTTCCTATTCTTAGATTTGGGTCTTCGTCATGGGATCTTGGTTCGACTTGCGGGAAACCTTTCATGATATCTGCCATGGCCATCAAGGAATCAGGGGACTCTAACATCATGCAGATCGTGACTGGAGGACGCAGAACATGAATAGTGGAGTAAAACTAACAACGGATGAGATTCAGTATATCAGGCTCTTCGAGGGAGTCACGGGGGCTACTTCCAAGGATGTCGTAGTCGACGAAAAGAGTAGCAGAGTGATATTTGTAATAAAAGCAGGTGATATAGGTCTGGCAATCGGGAAAAAAGGTTCTAATGTGAAACGCGTTGAGGAAGTCTTACGTAAGGAAGTCGAAATTGTGGAATACTCCGAGTCACCTGAGGACTTTGTAAAGAATACGTTAGCTCCTGCGCGGATAAAATCAGTGAAGATAGCTGAGAAAAAGGAAGGTCATAAGGTTGCGGTAGTGACCGTGGAACCCAAGGATCGCGGTCTAGCAATAGGTAAGAATGGGAAGAATGTTGCACGGGCTAGGCTTCTCGCGAGTAGACACTTCGGCATCAATGACGTCGTAATAACATAGGCGATTCCAGTTGTTTGCAGGAGGAAAACAGATAAAAACCTGCTAGTAATAGATGGAAGACGAAGATTCTCATATGTTGGGTGAATGGACTTGTCTGAAGTAAAACTCTTTGGCAAATGGAGCTTCAAGGACATCAAGGTTAACGACGTGGGTCTAAGAAGATACATATCACTCCATCCTATGTACCTCCCGCACACGGGAGCGCGGCACGAACATAATAAATTCGGCAAATCTCAAGCACCAATAGTGGAGCGTCTGATAAATCGACTGATGAAAACTGGCCGAAACAGTGGAAAGAAACACTTAGCAACCAACATCGTAAAGGCGGCATTCGAGATGGTTGAACTCAAGACGGGAGAAAACCCCCTTAAGATTTTTGTTCAGGCAATAGAAAATGCCGCTCCGCGTGAAGAAACAACTAGAATCAGTTATGGTGGAATTGTCTATCATCAGGCTGTGGATGTCGCCCCACAACGGCGCATCGACGTGGCGATAAGGTTTATCATGGAAGGCGCATGGTCAGCTTCTTTCAAGAATCCGAAGACGATAGATGAGTGCTTAGCTGATGAGATAATCGCCGTTGCGACAAAGAATCCAAAGGCTTACGCGATACAGAAGAAAGATGAGAAGGAAAGAATTGCGCTCTCAGCCAGGTAGTAGTTGAATCCTCTTTCACAACAGCTCTCATATTTGTTTGAAGAGAAGTGTTTCTCGACTTCAAGGGATTCGTCCACAATGTAAGTCGGCTGTTGGCGCAAGGGGATCGTCTTCTTCCGATTAGCTCTCTTACCAAAAACCTTTATAAGGGGAAAAACATCAAAATTATAAACTCTTAACCGAATAATGAAGGTCACTGTTTGACTGGATGAGACAGTTATATTAACCAGATACGTTGGAGGAATGGTTCACAAATGCCCGAAAAGAAGCCGCACTTAAACCTGATAGTGATAGGACATATAGACCATGGAAAAAGCACGTTAGGTGGCCAGCTACTTGTTAAGAAGGGCGCTGTTGACAAGCGTACTCTTGAGACCTACAAGACAGAGGCAGAAAAAATTGGTAAAGGGTCAGAATACATCGCATGGGTCATGGACAGGCTTAAGGAAGAGAGGGAAAGAGGAGTAACCATTGACATAATGTTTCAAAGGTTTGAGACCGACAAGTACTACTTTACATTCATAGACGCGCCTGGTCACAGAGACTTCGTCAAAAACATGATAACAGGAGCTAGTCAAGCCGATGCGGCAATGCTTGTGATCTCGGCTAAGAAAGGAGAATTTGAAGCCGGAATTGGACCCGGTGGGCAGACGCGTGAACATGCTTACTTAGCCTTTACTCTAGGAGTAAGTCAGATGATAGTTTCTATTAATAAGATGGATGACCAGACGGTCAATTGGAGTAAGGATAGATACGAAGAGGTAAAGAAAGAAGTCTCAGAACTTCTGAAAGTTGTAGGATACAAGATAGACAAGGTTCCATTAATACCGACTTCCGCTTGGCTCGGTGAAAACCTCATTGAACCGAGCAGCAAGATGCCTTGGTATAAGGGTCCAACAATAATTCAGGCATTGGACAGCCTAACCGTGCCACCAAAGCCCATCGATAAACCACTTAGAATACCCATTCAAGATGTTTACTCAATTAGCGGCGCTGGCACAGTTCCTGTGGGCCGTGTCGAGACGGGAGTGCTTAAGGCTGGAGATACAGTGATGTTCATGCCTGGAAGCACTAAGGGTGAAGTTAAGAGTATAGAGATGCACCACGAACGGCTAGACCAAGCTGTTCCAGGTGACAACATTGGGTTCAATGTCAGAGGAATTGATCGGGCTGATATACGTAGAGGACATGTTGCCGGTAGCGTGAATAACCCTCCGACGGTTGTAAAAGAGTTCACGGGACAAATAGTGATTATCCAGCACCCAACAAGTATCGCTAGTGGCTACACTCCGGTGCTACACACCCATACGGCTTCGGTAGCGTGCAAGTTTGACAAGCTGTTATCTAAGATAGATCCGCGGACGGGGCAAGTTATACAAGAGAACCCGGATTTCATTAAGGCAAAAGACAACGCTGTCGTTAAGTTAGTTCCCAGCCGACCTCTTGTGATAGAGAAGTATTCTGATATCCCGCAGCTTGGGAGATTCGCTATACGTGATATGGGGATCACTATAGCTGTTGGGATCGTGAAGGATGTAGTGAAGGCTGAGAAGGCCTAGTCTCACAATCTTTCACACCTTACTCTTTCTGGGATTCTTGTGGTTAGCATCGGTGATCCTAATGGTTCAGAGAGCAAAGATCAAATTGTCGAGCATAAGTTCAGGAAAGCTTGATGATGTGTGTAAGCAAGTTAAGAACATTGCATTGAAGACGGGGACTCGTATATCTGGACCCATTCCGCTCCCGACGAAGCATCTTTTGGTGCCAACAAGGAAATCCCCTTGTGGAGAAGGTACTCATACCTGGGATAAATGGGAGATGCGCGTTCACAAGCGATTGATAGATCTCGATGCTGACGAGAGAACTATGAGACAGATAATGCGAATCAGAATACCTGAAGATGTATACATTGAAATTGAGATCGTTTAGATCAAAGGCGTTGCATCATAGAATAGATGCACTAGCTGGCCCTCAGATGCAACTCTGACGTGCACGACCTCTAATTTGGGATCCAAGATTTTTGGGTTTACGGTCAAACATGTTTCTCATCAGCCCTTGATTGCGTTTTCACGCCGGATCTGATGGCATTCAAGAATGTGGGCCGGGGTAGCCAAGTGGACTACGGCGCGGGCCTTGAGTGAGCATAAAAAGGAGAGCCCGTGACTCTTCGGGGTCGCGCGGGTTCAAATCCCGTCCCCGGCGCCATTTCCATAACTTTCCAACTTGAACTACTCAAATTCGACTTTTCTATCGCCTTACTTGGTCACAGGTCACGCGTCAGTCCAATGGTGGTGTTCAAATATCCTCTCTCAGGACATTTGCTCAAAGCAAAAGGAGTGATAAACATTGAGTGAGAACATAAAGAAGATCATGCCCCTCTTCGTCATCGTTGCGTCAAAGTCTCTAGGCAAGTCCGTGCCATCCAGACTAATCCAGTTTAGTGGCGTACCGTATCTTCCTTGGTAACAAGTTTCTGAATAAAAACATTCAGAATTCATATTTTTTTTGGCTAGCATTCTTGTTTTCAAGTAGCCCATGGTGGGCGGGGCCGGGTTTGAACCGGCGACTCTCGCGGAAGCAATTCTACAAGCAATAACTTCTACCGCGTTGTAAGCGCGGCATCATAACCAGGCTAGATCACCCGCCCAGTTGGCGACAAGGCCGCCTTCTCTCGAAACATTCACTGCAGCTACGTTCAGGCATTTATGTCTACTTCAATTCTTCTTATCTTGTCTTCCAGAACTACTATTATGCCGTTGTTACCGTAGAACTGCAGCGAGTGCCTGCACGTGGGGCACTGGAATGAGAGCTCCACAGCCTCGTCGAAAGTACACCTTTGACACTGGTCGTTTCCACAGTGAAAGAATATATGTTCTTTCTCGTAGGATAATCTTTCTCTTAGTTTTCGAAGTGCAAGCCTCTTCCTATCTCTAATAAGATCAGATATTTTCTCTGGGTTAAGCCTCCAAAAATACACGAACCACCCCGTATTGCTGTCTCTAGTTCTCCGGTAGGATGCAAGGTGGTTCTCATGCAACCTATAAAGAACTTTCCTGACAGCGTTCAGGCGCATTCCTGTGCTTCCAGCTATTTTCTCGTCTGTAGTTTCTTCTTCGTTGGCTAAGGCCGTCGCTACTTTGACCGCTTCCTCGCCCCCTATCTCGCCTATTATCGAAACAATCAAGTCACTCGGACTATTGGGCTTGCCGCTCATAGGGTTCTCAACTCCCTTTCCTGACAGTCGTTGTTAGTTGCCTGGGGGTCGCTTCACGAAGTTTTGCTCGCTGCATCGCCTTCCTAAGAATAATATGGTTTGATTGCTTAAAAATCATATCTAATTTAAAGACTCATTCCATTTATAACTGAGGCAAGAATACGCATATTAACAAGAGTTTGTTTCAGTGTTAACGCTCGACTTGTGGTGGGTTGGAGTTTGAAAGGCATAACCGTCTTTAGAATGGGTCATAGAAAAAAACGGGATCCGAGACTTTCGACTCACGTTGCGCTCGCTGCTCGCGCATTTGGCGCAGAAAGGATGCTATTTTCCGGCGACAAGGACCCTGAATTAGGTCAGAGCATAGATAGGGTTACTTCGAATTGGGGTGGCGGGTTCATGGTTCAACATGTTAGATCGTGGAAGCCCTTTCTTACGAATTGGAAGGCATCAGGAAAATCAGTTCAATTAACGATGTATGGTCTCAGCGTATACGATGTGGTGGAAGAAATCAGATCATGCGACCGAGACTTGCTGGTTATCGTCGGGGGGCAAAAGGTTCCGCGAGAGATATACGAGCTTGTTGACTGGAATGTTTCAATAACAAGTCAACCGCACAGTGAGGTATCTGCTTTGGCCGTTTTCCTGCATATCTTGCTCAACGGTGGTGAATTCAAAAGACAGTTTCGAGGTGCAAGAATTGGCATCATTCCATGTCTAAGGGGAAAGAAGGTTGTAAGTAGTTCTAGCCTGCTTTCTTCTTAACGACTGGGTTAGCTATGTCTCCGATTGTCAGCTCTGATTTCGGTTTCTCATAGTGATGCGAAATCGAATCATCACTAGCTGGTGCCCTAAGCGTTATGTGTAGCGTTCTCTCTATTTTCTCCACAAGTGAGTCAGACGGCCACATCTTCCCCGTCTCGAGCTTTTGAATAATTGAGAGCCTCTCACCTATTCTCTTACCTAGTTCTATTTGAGTAGCTTTGAGGGACTCGCGGGCGCGTCTGATTCGTTGAGGATAGTCCTCAACAAGCTCGTATTCCTGTAATTCGCTCTTTGGTGTCTTATCCCGTACGGGTTTTGGTTTGACAGTTCTTCTAGGGATCGTAGGCGCAGTTTTGATTGGAAGGTGGCTAGGGCTTGCGCGGGGCTGGTTCAAATGCTTCCTGACCTCTTGGCCAAATCTCTTACATCGCTCACAGACGGCTAGTCTTGCCCCCTCAACTTCAATCAGAATCCCCTTCGTATGCATGTCTCCTCCACAGATTTCGCACTTCAACGCGCTTGCCTCCCAGAAACCTACTCGATGTCACTGGCAACAGTGTTATCATTGAGCAGTATTTGTTGCATTGCTACAGAAAGAATTAATAAGGTCAGGTTTATCTATTTTCTGGTAAATGGCACCAAGCCGATTTCATCTAGCGTAAAGTGTGGAGGCATCACCTTGCCTGACATGTTGGAATCTGGTTCCAAGAAGAGGGTTTATAACAACGTCGAAGAATCGTATCTATCTTCGTATACGAGACATCTCGAGAGAAAGGTTCGTTCACTTGAGAGTGAGAAACAGCTGATTGACGCCGAGAGAATACGAATTGAAAGGGAGCTCCATTCACTCAGGGCTGAGATCGAGAAAGCGAGGCAGCCACCTTTAATAGCTGCACAGGTAAGCGACGTATTGGAAGATGGTCGAGCAGTAGTTAAGAGCTCAACAGGTCCAAATTTCGTTGTTTATGTGTCGAAGAGTATTCCTAAGAACTTATTGTTTGCAGGTGCGAGAGTAGCTCTTAATCAAAGAACGTTTGCGGTTGTCGAGGTTCTACCCCAGACTAAAGATCCTTTCGTCCGGGGCATGGAGGTCGAAGTGGCCCCTCCTGTATCCTATAACGACGTCGGAGGATTGAATGAACAGATAGAAGAGATCAGGGAGACTGTTGAGCTTCCACTAACGCACCCTGAGATATTTGAAGAAATTGGAATAGACCCTCCCAAAGGGGTGTTACTATGTGGTCCTCCAGGGTCAGGCAAGACGTTGGTCGCTCGCGCCGTTGCAAGAGAGACAAGATCCACATTTCTAAGAGTGATTGGCTCCGAATTTGTACAGAAGTTCATAGGTGAAGGCGCTCGACTTGTTAGAGAAGTTTTCCAACTGGCTAGAGAAAAAGCTCCAAGTATTGTTTTCATAGACGAGATAGACGCTGTAGCAAGTAGGAGATTAGAAGTTGCCACCAGCGGTGACCGAGAGGTGCAAAGGACACTTATGCAATTATTGAGTGTCCTCGACGGTTTCGATGCACGAGGTGATGTCAGAATAATAGCAGCAACAAATCGTCCTGACATACTTGATCCCGCTCTTCTTCGCCCAGGACGTTTCGATCGAGTCATCGAGTTTCCATTTCCAGATGAGAAGACGCGTGTTGAGATATTCCGTATCCATACGAGGAAAATGAGTATGTCCGATTCTGTAGATTTCACGAAGCTGGTCAAGATGACTGAAGGTGCAACAGGCGCTGACATTAAATCTATATGCACTGAAGCTGGAATGTTCGCAATCAGAGAATTCAGAAACAAGGTGCAGCAGATAGATTTTGAGAAAGCCGTCTCCAAGGTTCTTGGTTGCTTCACATCCACCATAGATTCATGTAACGGCATATACGGGTGAAAACAGCCATTTGCCAAAGAGAGCCAGTTACTGGGTCCTTAGGAAGCTTCGCATGATTGCTGACTACCAGTTCTCTGCGAGCGCTGGGTCTCATCTATTCACAGACGAAGTCAATGTCTCTGCCTCTCCTAAGACAGGTAAGATAAAGGAGATACGAGAGAATAACATTCACATAGCGACCCTCAACCCAAGAAGCGGTACTTTTTCTCTGTCCGTTGAAGGGGCTGGAAAGCTAGCTGGCAGGCATGATGGCCCACTTGTCACAGTCAACAGTGAATTCATTTTGCCAATTTCAAGAGGAGGAAATGTTTTTGCAAAGCACGTAATTGAAGCCGCAGACGGAATACGTGCTGGCAACGAAACTATTGTGATGTCTGAGGATTCGTCACTTCTAGCCGTTGGTCGTTCGCTTTTGTCCGGAGAGGAAGCTAAAAGATTTAAGTATGGTATTGCTATCAAAGTGAGAAGAGGTGTCAAGGGTCAACATGTTTCCTCGAAAAATGGATCCTAGGACAATGCGCAGGCTCATGGGTAAGATGGGGCTCAAGATCGAGGAAGTTGGTGATGTTAACGAGGTCATTTTTCGCATGGCTTCAGGCGCTGAGCTCGTGATTCAGAACCCTCAAGTGACTCGCATGAAATCCGGCAACACCGACGTATTTCAGGTGGTCGGGGCTCCCTTGCAACGAACTTCTGAGAGACAAGAAGGAGGGACTGAACTATCGCCTGAAGACGTAAAACTAGTTTCTGACCAAGTCGGGGTGAGTCTCGATGAGGCTCGCAACGCACTCATTGAATCAAAGGGAGACTTGGCTCAGGCAATCCTAAACCTGAAGCTACAGAAGAAGTAAGCAGTAGCTCATCGATTTCCTTGTCTTAAACATGCTCAGCTACCGGTTTGTTCCCTCCTTTCAAGAGTGGCTTTGATCCTCTTTAGCCTAAAGAAGTCCTCTCTTGCGACTTCCTCGAGGTGAAACTGAATATATCTTATTGTGTTTTCTATTCTTGGGATGACTATATACTTTAATGCATTTACCCTTCTCTTAGTTATGTCAATTTCCTCAGCCAATTTTCTAACAGCTGTCTCGGTTTCAGCTAAGCGGATAATCACTTTGATCGCCTGTTGAAATTTCTTGATAGCTTCATCCATCTTCGCAGTTGTGTCAACAACATTATAAGGGATTGACTCTTCCCGAGCCTCATCCTTTGCCCTTAGTATGGGGACTTTTACGCCCATTATGTTCCTTGTATCCACATCTGTCTGAACTATATGCGGCAAATTGATTGACAACTCATTCAGCTTTGCTGGACCCAGAATCATTTTCGCTTCCAATAGCGCCCTAAAAGCTTCTTGGAGGGCGGAGTTCACGTCTTCCCTTACTTTCCTTATGTCCTCCAATGTGCTGAAGAACTCCATTATCAAGGCGTCGCGCTTCTCCTTGAGTAGATTGTGCCCTTTCTCCGCGAGTATCCTCCTACGTTGAAGTAAGATTAGTTCCATCCTAGTTGGATGAACGCCACGAATGATGTTTGTTGACATTCAGCATTCACCAGCGAGAGCACGTTCCTCTTATATTCCCGGGAGTCACCATTCTCATGATGAAGCTGTCCTGATGTTGCGGGGTTTCCTAGCCGTAGATTAGTAGAATGAATATTGGGAGCAATCCTACCATGCAAGTGATTACCCATTCAATAGCAAACTTGTTCAGATTATTCTTATGAGCATCCAGGTTGCCTTTAAAGCCTAATGTTACCGCAAAAACATATATAAACAACCATGTGACGCCAAAGTTCTTCAATGAAAGAATTGCTCCTGTCAGTGCTTCATAGAGAAGGGAAGCTAAGAAAGCCAGTATACCAATAACTCCTACCACGCTCAGGACAATATTAAGTGCCTTTTCTTGCATCTTTTTCCTACTCCTTACTCTGGGAAGAGGATCGCCAGAGCTATACAATAGGTATCTCACTTATTTTGCTTATTATTCTCTTGGTTTTTCAGCTGGGTCTTTCCACTTATACCCTATCGACCCCATGATAAATAGTTAAAAGACAGTTAGAGGAATAATATCAACAATGGGGCTTGATCGGGAATCCACAATGCTAATCTGTGGGTAAGATAAATATTTACTAAGAGCGTCTGCCTATTAGTTACGTAACTAGAAAGCTAGTATCGCATTGGGAACAGGTGATCTCCTAATAATGAAGCGGGATGAGAAAGGGAGGATCCATTTTAAAGTGGTTCTATGGGGACCGTCGATGGGTGGGAAGACCACTGCTTTGAGATGGATATATAATCATTCTGAAGGCTTAAGTAAGGGTGGATTTACCTCGATAGAGGGACCAGATGGTCGTACGATATTTTTTGATTATGCCCCTATGTCGGCTTCTGGAAGAGTGATCTTTAACGTTTTCACTGTCGCAGGCTCTCCGACTCAGAGAACAAGACGCCAGATTGTATCGAAGGATTCGGACGGCGTTTTGTTCGTCGTGGACTCTTCGCGTGAAAGGTTGAGTGAGAACATAGAGAGCTTGAGGGAGTTAAAGGAGAGTTATGGTGATCGACTTGGCAAGGAAGTCCCTCTGCTCATTATGCTGAATAAGAGGGACTTGCCAAACGCGATGGGACGCAGGGAGCTCGTGGACGCGCTCGGTCTAGAGAAATTTCAAGTGTATGAAACGATTTCCGTCCTAGGGATCGGTCTGCTGCAGACCTTCAAAGCCCTAATTCGCACGTTGATATCCTATAACCTGCAACAAGGCGCCTAAGTCCACCTAGTCTTTTTATTCCACTTATTAGCCTAGTGAGATATTTCTCAAATTTTCACCCTGTAGAGTGACCTTGCAGTCTCCTCTATGGGAACGTAGATCGTCGCGGCCTGCTCAAAGCCAAATTCCTCCATGAACTTATAAGAGCTCTTGTTAAGGTGATATACTTCGCAAACCACTTTCTTTAGTCTGTTTTTCAGGAAGTATTCCCCGGCTTCTATTGCTAAGTGAGTGGCTATTCCTTTTCGGCGGTATTTCTCCAGCACTCCCACGTATCCGACCACACCCACATCTTCGTTTTCAATTCTTTTGATCCCACACATTAGGAATCCTGCGATTTCCCCGCCTAGCTCAGCTACCAGTATCCTATCTGTAGGTAAGTCTTTGAGATCCTTTTCTGTTATCGGAGGGAAGGGGTCAGGGGTGTTTGAGAACACCGCATTGAAGACCTTTACGAGTTTGTGCGCCTCATTCTGGTTGTAGCTTCTTATTTTCAGGCCAGGGACTTTTCTTGCTTCGATAAGTCTGACCTTGTCGAGTTCCATTTCCATCTGATAGAATTTATGATACTTGCCACTTTTCTGCAATCCTTATCACTACTTCCTCTTATCCCTTCTAATACACATTAGCATATTATTCCTTTCTTCCTTTAACCTGCGTGCCCAGAGAAGGGAATGCGGTGTCTCCTTTAGGTGCATTTGAAATATCCTCAGATTTCACTTATCCTTGGGTGCCAAGTCATTTGCTTGATCCGTTTTGTGGTCACTTTTCGATTATACTCTGTTTTCTGTTCTTAGCGTATGCTTCTTGGTTAGACGTAAGAACGGGCTCGGCTCCGAACGAGCTCTGGTTCACAGCGTGTATTAGTGGTTGTGTCCTATCTTTCTGCAAGTCTATGATATATGATCCAACAAGGGTATTTGTGACGACCGCGTTATCTCTCGCAGTCGCGTTCTTCCTGTCACTGGTTCTGTTCAGAATGAAGCTCTTTGGGGGAGCAGATGCAAAAGCACTAACCACCTTGTCTATCTTCACACCCACAGTGATCCCTCTATTTCCTTCACTTACATTTCCGCTTCTTACGTCACTCTCGACGACTGTCAATCTCGTCGTATTTCTCACACTCGTCTTTTCGGTCAATTTTGCCTGCAACTTCTTCGGTTACATTTTCGGAGAGAAAGTTTTACGTATCTCAGGTATCCCGCGCGTACGGAAATTCTCGTTGCTCTACGCATATAAGCGATTGCCTTTACGTATTCAGAACTCTAGAGTAGTGTTCCACCTGTTTTCAGGTCGGTCTAGCACGCCGTTTTCACTTGTCATTATTGAGGATGTGCGACGCAGTAGGCGTCGGGTACCAAATGGAGAATCTGATAGCATTCGTCATGGATGCTCTGTTGCTGAAGGATGGATACCACTAAGAATTCCGGTAATTCCGTTACTCACATTATCACTTTTCGTTTCTCTATTAGTCGGAGACTTGCTACTTTTATTTGTGAAGTAACCAGATAGGTTCCATGGAGGTTGTTAGCAGAGTTCACGCGGTTGAGGTCCTTACAGTTTTCCGGCTTATTGTTTGACCATTTTTATCAGGAGGGTTGGTAGATCAAGTGACTGAGAATGACCGTATCGATGTTCGAGTCAGGAAAATGCGAATGAAAAAAGAGCATTGGATAGCTTCAGAGATAGTTCGAAAGGAAGCGTCCAGACTAGCGATTCAGCACCAGTATTTCAGTCCCCAATGGTTCGCTGAATTTAGAGAGTATCTTCACAATAGTTTCTCACCCTTTCATGGGCATCTATTGAAAGAACTTTGCTTGATAATAGCCGGATCCGAAGCCTGTCAGTACTGCATCAAGAGAGGGAGGGAAGGCTGTGTTCTACTCTCAGAGAGATAGAATAGGTTTATCTGGTTATGTATCAGATCTTCAAAATTGGATTTACTGGTCGGTAACTTTCAATGCGAAGCACTAGGAAAATCACCCCCAAAATGGGTTGGCTATTCTCATGGTCGACGTTGATACAGTTGCTCAGAGAATCATCGATGCAGAGAAAAGAGGTAGAAAGCTAAGTAAGAAGACAGTTTTTCGTCTTTGCGGATATGACAGAAGCGTTATGAGAGAAGTGTTCAGAAGACTTCGCCTAATGAGGAAAAAGGAGCAGACACTCAGCAGGTGGCTAGAGTCACAGGGGAACTTGGAATAGGAATTCACTTTTAGCTAGGTCCCTCCCCAGCATTATATACCAGTCACCAGTTCTATTTCAAAATCGGTGAGGTGGATTGTCCAAAACTGTTCTGCCAATTCAGACAACACTTCACAGCGACCTCAAAACAGGTCCAAATGAACTCCTAAGAATCCCTGCGTCAGTTGTCGAAGAAGCAGCAGATTGTCTTACGGAAGTAGTTGATTTAATTGAAATCGGAGTAATAGATGAAAACAGCTCGAGTGCCATGAGAGATCGGTGTTTTCTCTGCTTCAATAGGGTCAAACGACTAGTACATCTTCTCCAATCGACTCTCAAGGAAGGAGGGGATTGATGTATGGAGAAGTGGTGCCATATCTGCATAATTGAAGCCAGAAGCAAGGGAATCCATGGGAAAACCGTTGTCTTAACCGACACCGATCATTGTGAATCTACACTTCATAGCCAAACACCACTCGCTCTCGCGATAAGGAACAGAAAACAGAAAATAATGAAACGCGATCTTAATGGGAGATTCATGTGAAGATTGGCATAGCTACTCGGAGCTGGCTGACCGTAGTCAGATTGAAAAGTATATATATTCTCACCTATACTAAAGATTGACTGGTGACAAGGTGGTTGGGATACCCATGTGAATTCACATGTGGGTCATTCACTAAGCAAGACTGTGAAAACTGCAAGCTACTTCATGGAGGAGCATGCCCCGTAAGGAAGAACACACTAATACGCGAATGGAGCAAGAAGGGTGGGCATTCGCTTTAGAAGGCAAATAAGATCGAAAAAAAGGTAGTTTGCAATCACAGATAGGTGATTTCATCCTTCTGATTTTGCGGTGTTCAACGAATCTTGGCCATGGGAGGCTTAATAGTTCTTTCTATCTTCATCAATTCGTTAATCTTTTCTAATCGTTCTCCGCCGGATATTCCAATCTTTATTACACGACATTTCAATCCAACCGCAATGTGGGCAAGGGCAGTATCACTGGTTTCTCCTGAACGATGTGAAGCAACAGGAACTATTCTGCTTCTCTTAGCCATATTCACGGTGGTCCTCACATCTGTCAGTGTGCCAATTTGATTAGGCTTGATGATAGCACCGTTTATTGATTGTTTATCTATCGCATTCTGAAGCCGTTTTGGGTTAGTCACGATAAGATCATCACCAACCACAAGTAACCTTTCCCCTAGCGTCTCGTTGAGCCGAGCGAAGCCATCAAAATCTTCTTCCTCAAGAGGATCTTCAAGATAAGTTATGTCATATTTTTCGGTCAATTTACTTATGTAACTCAGCTGTTCATTGGCGTCGAGAAATCGTTTTTCCTTCTTGTATTCGTATCTTCTTCCATCCCAAAGCTCAGATGCCGCCAAGTCAATTCCTATCTTGCCTTCAATACCTGTAGTGTTCCCCACTTTTTCAATCGCAGATGAAAGTAGCGTTAAAGCCTCATCTATTCTCAGCGGGGCAGCCCATGCTCCTTCATCATTTCTTCCTAAAACATACCCTGAGTGTTTTTCAATTATTGAGTTACCAACTTCTTTGTGAACCTGCACATTAAACATCGCGGCTTCAGCAAAGTTTTTGGCGCCTGTTGGTATCACCAGAAACTCTTGGAAGTCAAGCGTATCTCCCACAGTGTGTCTCCCTCCTCCGATAACGTTGCTTAACGGAAACGGGAGAGACATTTTGCCGTTTTCGCAGAGATATTCACAAAGCATTTTTCCTTCAATATTCGCCAGAGCTTTAGCTACAACAGTCGAAACAGCTATCGCTGTATTTCCCCCGATCTTGCTAAAGTTGCTTGTTCCGTCAATGCTCCTCAGCTTATCGTCAACCTCTTTCAATCCATGAATTTCAAGTTCAGTTAACTGCTTTCCTATTTCTCTATTAGCAATGGCTACCGCTTTCTCGACTCCTTCCTTTGGAAACGCCTGCGCCTCGAATTTCCCTACACTCGTACCAGAGGGAGCACATGAAGACGTCTCTATGCCATCGGTCTTCAAGTCGACTCTTATTGTTGGACGACCCTTAGAGTCTAGGATCATCGAAGCCGAGAACTTTGTAATTTTCATTGTCTGGGATCATCTCCTACTAAACAGATAGTCTTTTAAAATTTAAAGGATTCCTTTAACCATTAATCGATTGGACTTTGAGGGTCTCTGTCTAATGAAGAACTCAAGTACAACAACCCTTTATGACCCGGAACTGGATAGGGTAATTCAGGAAGTCAGGTCTAGGAAGAGCAGGCGTATTCTCCTTCAGTTTCCTGAAGGGTTACTCAAGTATGCTGCCCAGATAGCCGAAAGAATTAATCAGGAAACGGGCAGCGAGGCTATTGTATCCCTTGACACTTGCTACGGGTCATGTGATCTTGCCACATATGCTGCTTCGCGACTAAAAGCCGATCTTCTACTACACTATGGTCATGCAGCGTGGCTTGGTAAGCCTCCCATACCAACGATCTATGTTGAAGCATTCGTTTCTCTCGATATCAGCACCATGCTACCCAGAGTGAAGGAGCTTCTTGGTAATGCTAGAAGAGTTGGTCTCCTCTCAACTGTCCAACATATTCGTCAAGTGGGAAAAGTAAGAGAATTCCTTGAAAAGAATGGTTTCAAAGCCGTGATAGGTAAAGCCTCAGGAAAAGTCTGTTACGATGGACAAGTTCTCGGTTGCGATTATTCAACGGCTAGATCGATCTCTCACAACGTAGACAAGTTTCTTTTAATAGGAGGAGGGAAGTTCCACGCGATAGGGTTAGCCCTAGCAGTCAGAAGAGAATCAATAGTTGTCGATCCATTCTCAAATGAAGTATTTGCCACAAAGGAACTGTTGCATCGATACCTCAAATCTAGGTATTCCTGCATAATGGAAGCTAGGTCAGTTACTAGTTTTGGGGTAATCATAGGTTTGAAGTATGGACAGTTCGATCTTCACAGAGCCCTGAGTATTAGGGAGGAATTGTTGAAATCCAGGAAGAAGGTGACCTTGTTCTGCGTAGACGACTTGATTCCCGAACAACTGAACACTATCAGCGGGATCGACGCTTTCGTGGTAACGGCTTGCCCAAGGATTGCAATCGACGATGCAGAACTTTTCAAGAAGCCAGTTTTAACACCAGAAGAAGTCGAGATGGTTCTCTCAGACGAGTTGCTGGAAGAATATCTCTCTTCAAACTAGCTGTCTTTCCTTATTGTTCTGTAGAAATTTGCGTTCACTTTATACTTTGCTTTGCGATGAAAGTCAAAAAGTCGAGGAAGAGTGATCTCAACATTTCCCAGTTTTCCTATTTCTCCCCCCTTAGCCGCCACCTTTTTCCTCAGGAACATGTCACTCTTGTCACTTGCTTTATGTACAGAGTATATTACACTTGATATTATCAATGCCCTGTCCAGGAACTTAGCATCTAACCCTCTCCTCCAGCTTCCAAACGGAGGGTTCATAATTGTTGTCTCAAATAACCCACGTATACAGTCTATTGAACCACATACGAACTCCACTCTTACGTTCGAATTGTTCATATTATCAATCGCGGTTCTAATCAAGTCCTTATCTATGTCAATACCTACTACACACCTGGCGCCAAGAATTGCCGCCCCTATGGATAGAATACCTGTTCCAGAACCTAGGTCAATGACCCTTTTTCCTTGAACATCCCCTTGCGAAAAGGCCGTATAGAGGATCGTGGAGGCACTCTTAGGGTCAAGACTGTATTCTTCGAATTTGAGTTTTGGATTAGGATTTGTTTTCAAGGATGATAGAAGAATCTCTAGGTGTCTCTTCCTCACCGCGATCCCCCATTAGGTTTATTAATGAGACAATTCCAACTCATCTATATTCGGGTTAATCATTCATCACGTTTTGGAAACGAATCTGAGCGTTCAGATGTCTACACCAAAGTAATTTAGGTTGTTTTTGGCTGGACCTTTTCTTATATTCGATCCTGAAAAGAATCAAGGAGCTGTCATCTAGGTAAACTTTAAGGGTTAGATATAACTTCCTCATTGACCCGAATATGGGTTGTGCTTGATCGAGGGGAACAGTTACATGAATGAGAAAACGAACACTGGAAATTTCGTGGTTCCAGGCGACAGAATAGGCGTGATCGAAGAGTACGTTCCGTCGGAAGGAACCTACGAAGAGAAAGGTACCATTTTCTCCTCTCAGGTAGGAACTATTCTGATTGACAAAGTTGAGAAGAAAGCCAAAGTATTTCGACGATTGAACAAACCTATTCCACCTAGGAACGGAGATATTGTACTGGGCAAAATCGTGTCGGTTCATAAACAAGTTGCTGAAGTGAGCATGGCAAGAATAAGAAACCTGAAACTCTCATCGCCCGTCTCGGGTCTCATACATATATCCCAAGTTAGCGATGAGTATACTGAAAGTCTTGATTCAGAATTCAAACCAGGAGATGTGGTGAGAGCCAAAATCGTCAACGCCTCGCATATCCCTTATCAGCTGTCGACAGCTGGTAGCACTCTAGGTGTTCTTCATACTCTTTGCTCAAAATGCGGAACCCCTTTAGTCTTGGCCGGATCAGAACTCTCATGCCCAGCTTGCTATAATATTGAGACAAGAAAGAAAGCGTTAAACTACGGTAAACCGTTTTTCTAGTTGAAGGGAGGAGCACTGCATGAAAGTGACGGTAGCAAACTTGACAGATTCAGAGCTAGAAGTAGTCGTTGAAGGCGAAGGGAATACTCTCCTTAACGTCCTGCGAGATATACTACTCGATGATGAGAAAGTTGTTTTTGCGAGCTACGCAAATGAACATCCCATGAGGCTACGCCCTCACCTCGTTCTAAGAACTAGAGGAAAGAATGCTCTAGAAACATTAACCGAAGCATCGTCCAAGATGGCGTCCCTTGCAGAGGAATTCAACAAGAAGTTCACAAATGTTGTCAAGAATCAGAAATAGATTAGTAAGGAAGAACTCCTCATGACACTTTCTAGAAACAGGAGTACTTTGTTCAATACTGTTTCTTGCAAGTCTTTATCCAAAGATAGGGGGTTAGCGAGACTTGGGGATAGCATAACCAACCTTGTGCTTTCATTCGCTGTATCCCTTGTGCTCGGACACCCGGAAGGTCGAAGAGCCCCAGACAAGGTCCTCTCACAAGCACTTACAGAGGCTGGATTACGTCATATGGCTCCCAAAAGAGCAGGTATAGACGAACTCGGTGACATTGCAGAGTCACTCATAGCGTCGGCCTGGCTTAATAATACAATTAACATAGAAGATGCAGCAAGTACAATTGCTTCTGAATTCAAAGAAGAAGATATAGGCGACAGGAAAAAAGAAAACCTCTCCGCAATCAGGGGTTTCAAGAAGCTCTTGCAGGAAGTAATGAAGCAAATGAACACGTACTTTATAGATAGTGGTCGCAAAACCTAGTAATGCCGAAGTAGCCTCCGCGGATCTAGTCGAGTAAAAGAGTCATCTGTTCACAAAGGTGCTCGGTATGGTTCGTTTCTGCCCGAAATGTGGCGCCCTTCTCATGCCAACCAAGAATGGCTCAGATACCCTTCTGAGTTGTCGCAAGTGTGGACACACTGAGGAAGACAATAGTGCCCAAAAAGCCTACGTTCTCCAAGAGAACATTAAACACACCCCACGAGACAGAATCATCCTTATTGAGAATGATGCTAAAACTACCACAACAATGCCCACTACGAGGGTAGACTGCCCAAAATGCCACCACAAAGTAGCAGAGTACTGGCAAGTTCAAACCAGAGCTGCAGATGAGGGTTCCACTATTTTTCTCAGGTGCTTAAAGTGTAAGCATACTTGGCGGGAATATTAGAAATCAAGGATTTATCTGTGGAAAGATCCCAATAGGAGACTTTCGACAAACATGAATAAACCTGATTCTTCGGCCGTTGAAAGGAGACTTGGCGAAATCTCACAAGGCGATCAGATCGTGAGAGTGCTCGCCCTAGTTACTAGTGAGAAACCATTTGTGATTGATGATGGGAGTGGTAGAGCAGTGGTGAATGCACCATGCTCTTATCGGGAAGGAGATAGATTACGGATCATAGGGTATGCATCAATAAAAGAGAACAACAAGTATCCTGAAATAGACCCAATCGTAATCCAAAACATGGGTAACCTTGATCTAGACCTTTACAGTAAGCTACAGGGGATCAAAGCTCGACTGACCATCGGAGGAAGAGACGGGAAATAGTTAATATGAGTGTTCTTATAGAAATATTGTAACTCCATAAGTAGATGACTGCTTCCTAGCTTTAATTGGAGGAATAAGATTTGTTTAGAGCGGTTCTATCTGATGCAAAGTTATGGCGCTCTATTGTTGAATCTCTTTCAACCTTAGTGGATCAAGCAAATTTCGTCGTCACGCCTTCAGCTCTCAAGATGAGAGCAATGGACCCCATTCGTGTTGCGATGGTTGATTTCGAATTGTCTAAAGATGCTTTCGAGGAGTATCAGTGTAGTTCCGATTTAAGAGTGGGGATAAACCTCGAGGAAATGGGCAAAATTATGAGGCGAGCTGGTTCCGGAGATTCACTTGAGCTAATACATGACGAGAAGAACAATAAATTGCTTGTTAGGTTTCGTGGAAAATCAATAAGGACGTTCAGTCTATCATTACTTGATCTTGGGTCAGAAGAGTTGCCAACGCCACGCGTTGAGTTCAACGTTACTGCTAAGTTGACCACGGAGGCTATTGGCGAGGCGATCAAGGATGCCGGGGTCGTGAGCGACCAAGTTAAGGTGATAGTGAAGCCTGATATGCTGATGATGCAAGCGTCAGGCGATACTGGAGACGCGCTGGTCGAATTCAGGAAAGGCAGTGAAGCCCTTCTGGACCTAGAGGTCAAAGAGGAGTCAAATGCCATATACGCACTTAATTACCTAAACGATATGATGAAGGCGGCATCTATCTCTGAGACGACAATTCTCCAGTTCTCAACAAACATGCCACTTAGAATAGACTTCAATATTTCAGGGAGTGGACGCATAACATATTTCCTGGCTCCTAGGCGCGAGCCTGAGTAGTAATAGGAAAAGGAGATGGGAGAGGATACTTCTTATTCTATGAAGGCGAAACTGGTTTGTATGATGAAATCTACATCGCTTGGAAGCGTGAAAAAGACTTAGAAGAAATTCAGCCTCTCCCCAGAGACTTTTTCCAAAAAGCTTCAGAATACCTATCGGGGCTGAAGCTTTCATTGTCAGAGCAGAGCAAGGAATCTGACATCATGTCCGCGAATGAACGTGAGATCGAGTATGTAGAGTTCATGCTTCTGAATCTGCTGAAAATGAGAGCTAGAAAAATAGCTTTATTACCTCTAATGGACTCAAGAGAGATTCCTCCTAATCTCTCAGAGAGTGAGCTTGCACTGATCGATGATCTACGTAAAGGCCTGAAGAAATACCTAGAACAGCCCATTCTCCTGGCAAGCAGACCTGAAAAGACTGAACAGAAGACCCCTGGCAGGGAGGAATATATTACAGCAGCCGAACAGAAGCCCTCTGACTTCATGGTACTACGCGTACTTCAACCTATACCTAAACTGGTTGGGGTTGACTTAGACGAATATGGTCCATTCCAACCGGAGGACCTAGTCGTCTTACCTAGGGAAAACGCTCTGGTCCTAGTTGCACGCGGTGTTGCGCTTGAGGTAAGACCATCAACCTACCAAGAGACTGGAGGCAATGAATCTTAGGATTGAAAGAGAACCCTGACCTGACACCAAAGATTTCAACCGACGAGGAAGTGTACTCCCCAAGTGATGACTCGTTCCTCATCGCGGATCATCTGAGTATTCAGGAAGGCAATTATGTTCTGGATGTGGGAGCTGGGACTGGAATTCTGGCGATCAAGGCAGCTTTGCTTGGGGCACGTAGAGTACTTGCCGTCGATATCAACCCAAATGCATCACGGTGCGCGTTGAGAAACATTAGGCTAAACGGTCTGGAGGATCAAATTAGTGTATTGACTGGTGACCTGTTTTGTTCACTCCGCGAGGACATGTTGTTCGACGTAGTTATGTTCAATCCTCCCTACCTTCGAACGAAGGAATCTGAGCAGAAACGAGGTTGGCTCGAAAGATCGTGGGCAGGCGGACCGAATGGCAGGGCAGTGCTAGACCGATTTATTGCCAAACTACCTATGTACTTGAATGCGGGTGGGCGTCTTTTTATTCTACATCCGTCATATGGGGTTAGGACTACGATCAGAAAACTGAACGAAATGGGGATGGACGTAAGCACGGTCGCCAGCAAGAAACTCTTCTTCGAGAAGCTATTCGTTCTCGTTGCAAGGTTTGACAAGGCTTCAAGGTCAATGTGAGAAGCAATCATCGACTAATCATAGAGAAGAGAGTATTTGAGAGTCTAGCCATCGATTCTGGTGGTATGTCCCTGATTCTCTCATCTCTTACCCCAGAATCATTGATTATTCTGGCAACGTCAAGATCCGTCAACTGGTTAAACTTGAGAAACCGCTTTAGGACCTTCCTTAGGTACTGATTCCTATGTGAGAAGAGCTCTCGTAGCACCTTGAAGAAAAAGGCTTCGTCTTCAACGCGAAATGGGGGCTCTCTGCGTCTCAACTTTATGATGGCGGAGTCAACAGCTGGAACCGGATAGAAAGCGTTTCTCGGTATTTTATCCAAGATCTCGGCTTCAGCCCTATAGTAGACATTGACTGTAAGGCGACTATAATCCCTTGACCCAGGCTTGGCAACCATTCTTCTTGCGAAGTCTATTTGATACGTAAGGATAGCAACGTCAAAGTCTAGCTCTAGGACCTTAAACGTGATTTGAGAGGACAGGCTATATGGAATGTTCGAAATTATCTTGTTGACCCTACTTAGGTTGAATGATAGTGCGTCTGCCATTACTAAGGATACGTTCTCTTCGTCTCCAAATCTCGGTCTGAGTAATCCGAGAAGTCTTCTATCCACTTCAATAGTAACCAACTTGTTGCCCTTACTCGCTATTTTCTCTGTGAGCCCGCCTAGACCCGTTCCAATTTCGAAAACAAGATCCGAAGACTTGAGGTCGGCATAGTTGATCTGTTTCTCTGCAACGTTGGGATCTACTACGAAATGTTGTCCTTTTCTCTTGATCGGCTTAATCCCGTGATCGCCTAGGATCCTACGGGCATTGAAAACGTTAAATCGCATCTTTTTCTCATCAAAAGGCGTTGGGTTGAGGCATTACTCCTCTCGCGATTTGTATTTCCAAGTAAAGATCTGATACTTGTCCTCGTTCTGCAATTCCATCAGTACCCTTTTCACAATCATCTTTTTGGGATCCTGTATGCGGACTCGGTCAGCTAAGTCTTTGAAACTTGAAAACGGCTTTTTCTTTCTTTCTTCCAATATCTCCCACATTGTCTTCTTTCCAATGCCTGGAAGAATTTGCAGTTGATGAAGTCTAGTAGTAATAGGGCCTGATGTGTTGAAGAATTTTATGAATCTCTCCTCGTTGGAGACTACTACACTCTCTATCACAACTGGTAACTCATTCTTGGCAATGGCGGTCAAATCCTCGTACTGGATACGTCCCTTTACATGAAATATCTTCTCACCACCGTCCCTACCTATGAGTAGCCTCTCCCTAGGAGAGAATTGCGTATTTCTTCTAGGAACTAGCTCGAGAAGCGTGAAAAACGACTCTCCGACGGCCTGTACTATCGGCTCCCTCTGATAAGTCATCCGCATATCCACTGGACGACCTTGAGGCAAATAGTCTAGTACGTAGGCGACATCCTCATATTTCCTAGTGATAGAATGTATCTTTATCCCCTCGCCCTTTCCCTAGTTTCGTATTCGCTAACGTGAAGTGACTTTCCTAGTTCTTTCCAAGATTTCCTCAAGCTTTTCTTGAGTCGGAGGGCCCTCCTTTGTTCCGGCTGTGAAAGATCTTAATTCTCCAAGTGAAGTAGGCATGCAATTGGCGATCTGGATCGCTATGTCGAGGTCCAGATTGAATTCGGTATGTAAATCATTAACTAGTTTTCGTGCAGCCTCAGCTGGAAGTTGAGAGAACTTAGTTGCATAGTCCAAAGTTACTCTTTGGATGTAGCTCAATTCTCCCCTCTTTTCGTTTTCCTTTAGGATTTCCTGAACCTCTGGCAGAGTTATGGATTTTTCTTCGAGTACTTCTTTGGGCAAACAGAATCCTCTCCTACTTGTGCGGCACTAAGTGTTCTGGTCTAACGATGAGTTGCTTCTCTTTCTCGCCGTCACTTAGCCCCACCACGTACGCCCTTCCTCTCTTCTCCATGATTGTTCCCACTTTGCCGTGGAATCTCCTGTGGGGCTGCCCCTTAGGTACACTTGGATCAATTATGATGTCGACCTTTTGTCCAATGGCGTACTCACGAAGTAATCTTCCCAGCGGGATCATACCTTTGCGCCGCGTAGGTTTCCTCAACAACATCCGAGTGCGAGTCTTGTAACCCTTAGAGCGTCTCATAGGCTTACTACCTCAGGTCTTTCGAAGTGATCTACCAAAAGAGCTGACCAGATGATCGTATGTCAGGATGCTTTCTAGTCCATTACGCTTCTCGTATTTTGGTGATAAATAGGTTCGTTGCTTTATAAAAGTTTACTGTGATTCAGACACGCTGTCAGACGCATGCTTCCTCCTAAGGATCGGTGGCTTCCTGTACTTCTACCCGAGTTGCTCAGCAACATCAATGACATCGAGTTCATTACATTCGGCCTTGGTGTTTAGGACTTCTGAGAAGCTAGGTGTTGTTCTACCGTTGTCTCCTGTCACTAGCTCTTTGACGTATAGACCTCCCTGCGTCTTTACTACAATTTCCATCTGCTTAGGGGTGACTATCTTGATACGCAAGTCATAAACTTTCTTCAGCCTGACCCTGTCAGCTCTTCTATGGAGGACTCTTAGCGGAGTTCTTTGTTTTATTATCGCACCAGATATCCCATCAGATAGTTTCCTTACGTCCTCTTCGTTGACGTCCTTTTCGACGGTTACGATAGCTTTGTAAGTCTTCTCAGTCGTTGCAGATCTCGTCTTGATTTTCCTCAAATCATCGCGCGAAGACAACTTCAGCCCGGATACTTCTACGCGTCCTTCAGAGTACTCACTTATTCTTCTCGTAACCTCTGATAAGTCGATGAATCTTCTCCTTGGTTCCTTTATCTCTACAATAAATGGTCGTCCGTTTCCCAACATTCTGGCATCGACGTCCTCCCTTCCTGCGCCATGAAACTTACACTCAACTCCACCTGTTTCGCCAAGTAATGGCTTACACAGGAAATCTTGAACTGAGGTTTCATACATTCTTCCGGACCAATTACAATCTGGACAACCAGAGCCCTTACACTTCTTACAGAGCCAAGTTGCTTGAGGAATGCCTCTAACCAGTTTACGATAACGACCGCTAACGAATAATGGATTCAGCTTGACCGTGACTTTCTTGTTGAATGGATCAACGAACAACGTCACGTCCGGTGAATCGAAGTCAGGTTCCTTCCCAGTCGTTTCCCTTAGTCTTTTTCCAATCTCCCTGTTTACTTCACGTTTCAGAGCTTCACACCAGTTTGAACCAGCCTTGCTCCTTACACCGTCCTCCCGTTCGATCACTTGAGGTGGAATGACGGAACCAACTAGGAAGGTTCTGAACTCTAATCCCTCTAGAGCTTCCAAACCTATCTTTGCCAGTTCGTCCAAGTCCTCTAGAGTGTTTGAACAAATGAAGCATTTCCAGTTTGGATTCTCCTCGATTATTCCAAGCTTCTCCAACGTTTTCAATGCTGGCCTATAATTACCATTAAGCGCTAAGACTTTCAGGGTTCTAATGGCGTCCTCACGACTATTCCCAATTTCCACTAGCGAGTGGCTCCACATTGTGAGGGCGTTCTTCAGGGCTCTCCCTCTGGTTCTGTTATCTAGGTCGACTCCAAGTAAGGCAAATTGTCTTCCCAGGCAACTATCACAAAGAGGATACTGCTCCAAGATTCTCAATGCTTTCTCAGTGATCTCCATGCAAGTTCCCTGCTTTCCCTTTTTGTTGTCCTACAGACGCTGGGGGTTCTTTCCAAGGTCTCTATCGATCTCGTTGTTTAACAGTAGAACCATTTTCTCGCACTGTATATCAGTGACTCCAATGGGCGTCTTAACACCTTTTGTGGGAAAGATGGCATTCTCTTCAAGATCGAATCTGGGATCCAGCGAACCAAAGTATACTGTCCTATCACCAAACTTGATGTTTCTAGGATCTTGTCCATCTGACCGTTGGTAGAGGATAAGCGGATTATCGACGCATCCAATTATGTCCGCTGGAGTCCCCTTGATAAGGGTGATTCCCGGGGAGGTAACCTCATACTTATTGACAATTTCGTGTATCAATTTCTTAGCTGGAATTGACAGAAGCATTGATATCGACCTTTCGTCTGGCCCCATGTATCTGAGCTTATCCCCCTCAATCCTTATCAGTGTGTCCCCAGGCTCAAGAGAGTAGAGTATCACATTGACATCTTTCCTTAGCCCATAAGAAGTAAATAGGGAAGAACGGACACAGTTAATTACTGTGACGACTTCTCGCTTCATTGTGCCTTTATCTATCTCTTGCTTATCTATTCTTGAAAGCCTTCTAGCTATCAGAATGAAATATCTCAACCTTTCTCATCCTTTACAAACCGTTGAGTTTGCAGGAGGTCGGTAACACCTGGGATTCTACCCATCCCTCTCTTGCGTCCAAGTGTCTTCATCATTTTTTGTGAAACAAAGAACTGTCTAACGAGCTCCTTGACGTCCTTTGTCGTTGTTCCAGATCCGCGAGCGATACGGGTTGCTCGTGAGCCACTTATTATTTTTGGA
Organism: Candidatus Njordarchaeum guaymasense; assembly: GCA_030587605.1. Taxonomy (GTDB): domain Archaea; phylum Asgardarchaeota; class Njordarchaeia; order Njordarchaeales; family Njordarchaeaceae; genus Njordarchaeum; species Njordarchaeum guaymasense. The sequence goes on along the minus strand of JAUQYT010000299.1, from coordinate 917 downwards.
TCGTTAAGCTCGTCCTTCGTCATTGACTGCATTACGGACTTCCATCTCCTTATTCTCTCCTCTGCGGCTTCTTGCGCCTCTTTTGGCAATTTCGGTCCGACACCCATGTAGCCGAGAATCTTCTCCAATGTTCCGACCTTGCCAAAGTTCTTTATCTGCTCATAGAAGTCCATTAGAGTGAATTTTCCTTTCAGGAAGGTCTGCACTTGTTCCTTTGTTGGTGTTGCCTCTGCCTCCTTGACTTTTTCTATGAGTCCTTGAATGTCAGCAATGCCTAGGAGTCTTCCAACAAAGCTGGGAGGGTTAAATTTCTCCATGTCGTCCATCTTCTCCCCGGTACCGACGAATTTTATGGGAACCCCAGTAGCGGCGACGGCTGATAGAGCCCCTCCTCCCTTGGCCGACCCATCTAGCTTAGTTACGAAGATTGAACCTATGTTTGTATTCTCTTTGAACACACTAGCTTGAGTGGCTGCTTGCTGACCAACAGTTCCGTCAAGTACTAAGATAACCTCGTCAGGCTTGATAGCTCCAACGATATCTCTCATTTCCTTCATGAGGGAACTTTCTTCTTTATGCCTGCCAGCCGTGTCCACTAAAATCAATTCGTAGCTTTCTTTTCTTGAATTCGCAACGCCTTCCTTTATAACTTTGATTGAGTTCTTTTCATTCGGATTGCCATAGATAGGAACTCCTATCTGATCCGCAATCTGTTTCAGTTGCTCATAAGCACCGAGTCGAAACGTGTCCCCCGCCACAATCGCCGTCTTATATCCCTTTCTGAAGTATTTCGCCAGTTTCCCGACCGTTGTCGTCTTCCCTGAGCCCTGAATGCCAACCATAACTATTACGTTAGGCCTATCTTTCTGCAGTTCTAAAGGGACGTTCTTCTCGCCTAGTATGATCGTGAGCTCATC
>JAUQYT010000264.1 GCA_030587605.1 Candidatus Njordarchaeum guaymasense | reverse complement strand
CTTGGTCATCACGACCATCGTCGGAACGATCGCGGTCATCAAACGAAGGCTGGACATGATCTTGGGAGTATTTGCTTTTCCTCAGGGTCTCGTTGCTGTTTTTGTCGGACAACTCACTCGGCGCAAAGTTGCTATACTGACTGATGGAGGCGATGTCGACACTATGCTGAGAAACCCATTAATTCGACCTTTCATGTTGGCATGTTTGCGGAGAGCAGATGCTGTTAGTGCACTGAACGGAACAAAGGCGAATCGGCTCCTTTATTTTGGCGTAAAGACCCAACTATGTCCAACGATCGGAGTCGACACATCACGTTTCGAATACGTCCCCTTTGAGGAGAAGGAAAAGGGGCTAATTCTCTTTGCAGGCAGGCTGACTAACGAGAAGCGCGCTGAAGTCTTGCTTAAAGCTTGCAAGAGACTACGTCGAAAGGGGGTCCGTTTCAAACTCCTTATAGTGGGAGATGGCCCTCTCAGAGATCAAATCGCAGACGATGCAATCCACATGGACATGGCAGATATCGTCACCTTCAAAGGATACATTCCCCACTCGGAGATACATCAATTCTTTCGAAGGAGCGCCATCTTTGTTCTGCCATCTATCAGGGAAGGCGTTTCCATTTCACTCTTGGAAGCTATGTCCAGCGGTTGCCTTTGTATCGTATCCGATATCCCTGACAATAAGGAAGTAATACAACACATGTACAACGGAATCGTTTTTCACGCGGACGACGAAGAAGACTTGGCGAACAAACTCCATTGGGCAACTTCAGGAACGTCAGAACTGCGGCTTATCCCTTCAAACGCGAGGCGTGCGGTTGAGAGGGACTACTCTTTAGAAAATGTTGCAAACACGCTCAGCCTCCTCCTCTTGGACCACAAGTGACCATTGTATAGATCAACAAATGGCGCGGTGAATAGCGCTCTCAGATGTTCTCCAATGATAAGCGCAACCAATCGCTCAGCGTCTTCCGTACGAAACATCTTATTGTATCCAAGAAAGGCGTTTTTCTTCAAGTAACAAGTCGTTTATCGAACTAGATAGCGCGCGAGTCATGAAGATGAACATACTAATGGTCGGAAGCAGATATTTGCCATACAGGCACGAAGGAGACAAAAACTTCTGGATTACACTCATAGAGACGCTGAGGCAAGAGGTTGAAAGCGTTTTCATTATCTCGATAAATAGAGACCATCGTGGCGTCTACTATCAAGCTCCGAATATACAAATACGGAATGTATCGCCATTTCTCTTTCCTGCCATGTGGTCAAGGTTAAGCGATCCCAACCTGAGGCTTTCAAATAGTTACATTAGCAGAAGTGTGTCTTTTTTGAAAATTCATGGGGAGATTGCCAGAGTTCTAAGAGAAGGCGGCATACAGCTCGTTCATTTCATGGATAACTACGGCCCGCTAATGTTGCGGCTACAAGAAACGGAGGCTCTGTTGAGCATCTTTGCTCCGACATACCATCCACGCCATCCCCTGTATAACTATTTTCTGAAGTTAAGTCTCATTCCATTTGACAGGATAATAACCACAACATATGCTTTCAAACGCAAACTGATCAGCCTAGAAATTCCACCGGAAAAGATAGAGGTTATCCGATGGGGAGTGAATACTAGCGAACTAAAGCCCAGTAGCACAATGAAGGAACAAACGAAGCAGAAACTGGGCCTACGTGCTGATTCAAAACTCATTCTATGGTCTGGGTTCATTCAGCAAACAGGCGTTAGAGAATTTCAATTCTCTCTCAAAGTTGCCGAGGAAGTTCTGAAACGAGCCAAGAATCTTACGTTTATTTTTGCATTGAAACACGTCCACTTCAGAGAAGAGTATCTTAATCACGAAAGGGAGGGAATAAGAATAGTCTCAACTAAGTCCAATACAGATTATCTTCGCTTGGTTAATGCTTCTGATGGCCTTTTGTCCCCAATTTTGGCAAAGGACTCGACAGTGGCCCCTCCTCTCACATGGATGGAAAGCATGGCCCTCGGCGTCCCGGTCATTACAACGAACATAGGAGGGGTCGACGAGTTAGTTTCAGATGGCCACACAGGGTATACATTCAACACCATCCAAGAGGCTGTTCAAAAGATCCAAAGAATGCTCGAAAATGAAAGGTTGCATAGAAAAATCTCACAAGAGTCAAGAAAAACTGTATCCAACGAGTACGACATCAGGAATATTGCTGATCGATACAAACACCTATGGAAGCGAATGTGCGAATGAGACGAAGATGTCGGAAAGAGAGACTTGTATGATATTGGCTGAAAGGTCCTAGAAACTGTGATGCTGGACATGGGCTTAAAGAATGGTAGAACAGCATTGGTTCTTGTTGCGATGGTCGGCTTTACAGTTAGCACGCTCTCGCTTAGTCGCTTGTCTCTAAACTTCGCAAGTCCTTATCTACAACTGGGATTGCTCCAAGTTTTGGATTACTCGTTCTGGTTGGGATTTGGTATCTGTCTCGTAGCGGTGCTTATTGCTATGCGGCGTAGTTCCGAGAAGATCTTTATCGCAACTTCAGGTTTGCTATTCGTTCTAATATGGAGCATTCCCGTTCTAGTCTTCAAGAATCCACATACTTGGGATGCCTATCGTCACCTTTTTGGAGTTCAGTACGTGACTGAAGTTGGGCGCATACCGTCCCTCAGTGAAAGCTCATCTCCAGCTCTTAGTTACCCAAGAAATATGCCGGGTTACTTCGTGACCTTGTCGGCTTTCGTAGTCGTTTCTGGCGCTGACTGGAATCTGCTTATAAAGATCTATCCTATCTTCGCGGCGGCTATCACGTTCCTTGGAGCTACTG
>JAUQYT010000203.1 GCA_030587605.1 Candidatus Njordarchaeum guaymasense | reverse complement strand
AGTCAGTTCCGCATTTCTTTTAAGGCTAAAAACCTGAACGGCGCAAATGCACTGAAATGCTGGAGAGCAGTCACGCTTCGATTCTTCATCCAAGAGAAAGAATCATGAAGACGAGAGCAATTCTACGGTTTTATTGAGAATCTGATCTTCCCTTCGGTTCTCTTCAAGGTGAGATAACCGCTCTCTCTCAGTTCTTCGAGGAGTTTGAATGTTGCCCCCTTTCTTTTCCTGATCTCCCTCGCTACTTCGTCGACCGAAGCCGAGCATAACTTAGCCATCGCTTTGGCAACCGGGACCAATTCGTTTGGCAGAGAAATTACCGACAGGGGGTCAAGTGGAACCAGTTTCCTGGTTCGGTCAGAAAGTTCACTTATCAATCTCTCTCTATAAGAAGGTCCGAGTTTCGACTCTAGGGTGCTTAAGAGGTTATCGTAGTGCTCACTTCTGAGCAGTGAAAGTATCTTGCTCACCTGCAGAGTAGACATATCAAATCTAATTGCGTCTCTGAGTAGACTATCAACGAACCGTTCAGGAGCATCCTCAGCGCTCTTAGTGATCAACGTCCTGAAAGCCTTAGCTTTGTCATAGAAGTCCTTCTGCTCAAGACGAGTGAATTCATCCGCGGTGGCTTCATCGCACTCCTCAAGCAGGGACGTAACCTTCCTAATCAATGAGAATTCGTAGTCAAGCTCACACGCCGTAGGGAAACCTCGAAAGATCGAAGATGAAGCGTCAAACACAGGGAATTCGGTAAGCGAATCTTTCTGAGTCGGAATCTTGGACAATACGGCAATCCACCCCATGGGCACAGTTGAGTGGAGCTTCATCGCTGTCTCAGCCGAGATGTCATAAGCTGTCAAGAAGAATCTATTTGCAGAGGGATCGTTTCTTTCAGCATCTACAAAGTTCTTCAAGAGCTTCAAAGAAGACGAGACAACCTCATCCCCTTCAAGCTCCCTAAGAACACGGTTTGGGCAAAAAGCAGATAATCCATTTATCGCATTTCGAGGGACTTCGCCGAACACGATAAAAGGTCTGCGCTCCATAACAAGGTAGGCAACTCTAGCGGCATTATTCGCAAAGAGTCTAAGGACAGCGCCTATCAAGCAACATCACCGACATATCCTAACAAGGCATCTACAAACCACTCTCTTATAAGAAGTGAATCAAACCATCCGCGCACTTTTTGCTGAGGAAAAGTGGAACGACATTTACCGCCAAGGCCATCATCCTCAGTCTCTAGTGTAGTAGACGATCCGCTATAATGCTAATGTTCTTTGAGAAACCATGCTCAGGGTTCTCTTGGACGACGAGAATCCTGCCTCTTGAAGCGACCAAGTCGCAGTAACAGGGGATTAGCGCAGTGATTCTCAGGTTGAGCTTACCGACTATTTCGTCTTTGAGTTTCTCGCCCTCGCCAGGGTTAAGGAGGATCTGTGGTGGCGCGTGGTTCACAATGAGCAAAACCCTCTTCTTCAAAACTGCATCGTACACACTCTTGATGAGCTCCATCGTCCCACCGAGATCGAGCTCATCCGTCCGAGTAACAAGCAACAGCTTTTCGCATGACAAGATGGCTGTCAGACTTGCATACGAGAAACCTGGCGAAGTGTCTAGCAGGACGTAGTCTACCTCGCTCTTAAGAAGAGTGCCAAGGTCCTCCACAACTTGTTGGTAAAAAGACGCCTGTGCCTCAGGTGTTAGCTGCTCCTGAAGACTCCTCTTAATAGACTCCCCCCTAGGGTCGGCAAACCCAAGTTGGAGATGCTTCTCAAGCAGGTTGTACTGATCTGAGATGTCAACCAGAGCCTCGAATATCGAGCAACCTCCCAGGGACCAGTCATTCAACCAGTACCTGAAGTCTTTCTTAGGGTGAAAAACGGTAAAAAGACTGGGAGCCTTGAAATCGAAATCGAGTAGAGCAACCTTCTTGCCCCTGAGAGCCAGCATCAAAGCAAGGTTTGATGCTACGACAGTTTTGCCTGAACCACCCTTGAAACTATGAATCGCGATAACCTCGCCCATCTAAATACACCAACCTTCGGCAGTTATCTGACCTCATGATTGCCGGAACTCCTTGTACCACATTCCGACAATACCTCTAAGGAATACTAACTTAAACATTTGTGAAATCGCGGTAAACGATGTAGTTTCACTGTATGATGAGTCCTAATCTGGGATCAGGATCAAACATGAAAAAACTTCGAGGAGAAACAGTCGCTCTTATCTATACCCAAGTCTATACCCTTTTCTTCACTTTCCGCAATGCTCTATCCCAATAGTCCTTTATTGAGAAAGGCTCTTCAGGTTCCCTCCCCTGTATCTTCCCTTTTCTCTTCTTCTCCTTCAGTGTCTTGAATCGTAGCCCCCACCATGCCGCCATGTCCTCTGCCGTCAACTTTGAAAGCTTCTTCGGCGCTTCGAAGTACGCTTCTCTTTCACCCTTGGTTTCCGCCATTATCTTCGTCATCTTGTCCGCCGCTTTCTGCGCGTCGAGCATAACAGCTGCAAGGTTAGCCTCAAGTGTTGTCTTTATGCCAAGTAACCCTCTCACTTCCATACCCGTGCCTAACTTGGTAACAAACCACTTTCCACCATCACAATTCACGTGAACTGACTGAACCTCCCCGGATCCGAGGAATCTGGATCCAGCCTCCGCCATACCATGAATAAACATCAAGATAGTTCCAAGATTGAACTCCTCATCCTTCGTAGAGACAAAAACCTCGCCTGAGAAAGCGAGTAACGCACCAACCTCGTCAACAACGGCCACTGACAAGACGTCAGGGTTAGACTTGCGCACGTCGAGAAGCCAACTCTCCAAAGCAACTCTAACACGTTCACTTAACCATTCCTTCTCCTTGACTACACCGCCTTCAGGGCGAGCAGTATTACCTTCTCTATCCTCCGCGTCGCGAGTGGTGTGTACCAACTGCCCTCACCCTCCACGTTAACATATTACAAATGAAAAAAGGATTTGTCTTAAGGAGTTGCTTTCCCTTCGATTACCTTCCTTAGTTCCTCTATGGTCTTTGCCTGTCTTCTCTGAACCGCTTTGAGGATCTTCTCTTTCACCCTTCGGATGGCAACGATCTTTGGATTTATCTTTTCCTTTAATGCAACGTCGATGACTTCTTTTGTCAGTTTGGTGATGGTGTTCTTGGTCTGGTTAAAGGCTTGTTCTTCAGTGCTCCCCATTCTGTCCGCCACACCGAGCAGTATGCCACCACTGTTCGCTATGAAATCTGGCACCGAGATCACACCTGCTTTGAAGAGTATCTCCTCAGCCCTATCAGTGATTGGGATATTTGCAGCGCTAGAGACAACTTTCGCCTTAATCTTTGAGGCGTTCTTCTCATTTATCACATCAGGTCTAGCGCCTGGCACCAAGATATCCACAGGCAGATAGAATAGCTCCTCCTTAGAAATCTTCTTGGCATCCTTGTACTCAAGAACAATCTTATCACCTGACTTCCTCCTCATTTCGAGAAGTTTCTCGACATCTAACCCTTTCGCGTTATAGATCGCCCCGTTGATCGTGGAGATCGCCACAACCTTGGCCCCGCTTTTGACGGCGTACCTCGCTACTCCACCACCGACTTTCCCAAACCCCTCTATCGCGACACTAGCGCCCTCGACATTGGCGTTGGCGAACTTACATGCTTCCTGAGCTCCAACAAACACCCCGTAACCAGTTATGTGGTCCTCAAGAGGCATTCCATCCTTAATCTTTGATGAAAGCCCGGTTGGAAGAGCATCCTTCGCGCCACCCTCCTTCAATATCAACCCAACATCAGCGTCATTTGTCCCCATGTCCGCGCCTGGACCATAGATCCCGTTCTTGATGAAGTGCTTTATAGCTCTCCCGTAAGCCTTCACTATCAGTTCATGTGTTGGGGCGGTTGGATCCGCAAAGATGCCTCCCTTAGCCCCGCCGAGAGGAAGGTCTGCTATAGCCCACTTGTAGGTCATTGTTTTCGCAAGTCTAATTACTTCGGTGGATGTAAGGTCTGGGAGCATCCTAATGCCCCCGCCAGCGATGCCGAAGGCAGTCGTATCAATGACGAGAATCCCTTTCATCTTAGAACCTGGGTCATAGACATAGTGAACTATCTCTGGACCAATTTCATCAGTCACAGTGTCTAACAACTCTCTATCAGTCAACTTGCCACAATCCTCCCAAAGATGTTCATCTATGCTTCTTCTAATTATCAGTTTCTATTCAGATCCATCTTCAGGTGCCTAGGACTATCCTGCTGCGGAAGACCAAGGGTACAAGTGTTGGGGGGAGAGAGCTACCCTACTTCTCTGTCTACGTGGGGGTCTTGCTCTGCTTGGAGAACCCAGGGACAGCTTTGTCTCTGGGAAGCCCTACAGCCTTCCCCCAATGTGTTTTTATGTTGAACAGATAAACATATATAGTTGAACCGAGATCATGTCTGTCCAGAGGCAGCAAGACGTCTTCTCTGGAAGACGGAGAGCGGGAACCTATTCCAAGAGAGGGAAAGAGGAATTGGTCGAACCTGCCGAGCATGGGGAAAACACACCAGGATTCAAAGAATGCTTGGAGAACTGTGACAGTTGCGGCGGAAGGTTGATCAAAGATCTTGA
>JAUQYT010000132.1 GCA_030587605.1 Candidatus Njordarchaeum guaymasense | reverse complement strand
CCATTGCCTTGTTCAGGTAGTTCTTTATACCTGTGGGCGCATCGCTCCAAACATTGTACTTTTGGAGGACCTTCATAACTTGGGCGAACGTCGTATCATCGGGGTAGGTTGGTCCACCGCCCATTACAACCAGATCGTAGCCGAGCGCATCAGATATGACCAGCGTATAAATCTTCGATACTTTAGTGTAGGTGGCCAACCATCCCCCCGAAATGGTTGAAAGATGGTTCAAAACGATGGCTATCTCCACTTCGTCTGCGCCTTGCTTTATCAGCATGTTTCTGAGTATCGCTAACTCAGTTGTTGTCACGCCCTGCACGGGCTGGCACATCATGTTCGACGCTCCGCTACTGAGCAAGACGAACACGATATCCCTTCCAGTAGCTGACTGAACAAAGTCTACTGCTTGTTGGGCGACTCTGATTCCATTGTCATCAGGCGTAAGGGGGTTAGCCTTCTGTATGTAGAGCTTTCTGAGTCCCTGGACGTCTCTAGGGTCAAAGGGAACAGAGATTATTCCGCCGCCAATCTTGTCCCCAACAATTTCCTGAAAGGCAAGCGCCATTGGAGCTGCAAGTACTCCTGCTCCGATGACGAATATTCTATCGATCTCTGAGAGTCCGATGATCTCCTTCCCGATCATTATGCTATCTCTAGCGGCGAGGCGCGTAACATTCTGCTTAATTACTTCACGAGAACTTGCAAAAGTGAGCGCTTCCTCGAGAGATTCCAATATATAGCGACGGATCCTCCTGCCGTACTCCGATTCGATTCTGGTTACTAACTCTTCCTTGTTCAGAATGGAAGACAAATACTATACTCCCCTACTCTTTAGCTCTCTTCTCCGAACTTGTTAGAGCCCTCTGATGGAAGATACTTCTCTTCCTTCATATTCCATGCTGCGGAAGAATGTAATGGAAGTCTATGTTGTAAGTCGGTTGGCTACCCAAGCTCTCTTTTCCAAGTACTCATTTTTTCGAGAACTTGTTTCTTCTCATTAGTTGAGAGGGTCAGTCCTTCATGGTATTGGAACAATCTACGTGCGACAGAGCCCATTTCGAGGTATGTTTTGCCCCAGTACCCCAACTTCCTGAGTTCTTCTCTAACCTGCTCAAAGCGATCGGCTATGAACCTCGCGGGCAAATCTGCTTTCAACAGTTCCTCGAGGTGTTCAAGCATGGCCTTCGCGCCTTTAATAGGAAGTGGCGGCACCTCCTCTATCACCGCGGCTTTCCTCGGGAGGTACTCTTTCTCAACAGTCGGTATCTCAGCCTTAACAAAAGGTATCAAAGGGCGACCCGTAGCAGTAGATTCACTGAATTTAGCCGCGTACTTACCTCCCCCTTTCTCCACATCTTCCTTAAGAAACCGGATTATATTCGTCGAACTCTCGGGCGGCACCTCTCTTGTTTCGGCCGCGGCTGGTTTCTGGACGATAACTGGAGCCTCTGCGGACACCTGATGGACAGTTGGCTTAATGACGGCGGGCGTTGGCGCTACAATTTCTTCGACTTCCTCCCAGGACTCCTTGAATTCTCTTCTAGCCCTGTGGTCAAAATTCTCGATCTCTTTCTTGACCCAATCATGTATTTTGAGTCTTCCCTCGATTGGCTTGCTTGACAGAAACTCCAACACCGTTCGAATAAGTCTCTTCTTCTGTTTCTGAGCTGTTACGACTCCACCTTGCTGCTTTTCGGCGGCGACATAGAAAGAGACGTCGAAGGTTTCTTCCGGTTCAATCAGCATGTACTTCTTGTCGTCAACAAACCCTTTAACCAACTGTCTGAGCATCAGCTCTTCTAGGTCCCCTTTCTTGGGTATCCTGATGGAGAGGACTGCTGAGCTCGTAGCTCTTCTCATAACCCCGTCTGTAAACTCAATTTCCTTGATCTCCACTTGTTCACATTCCTTGTTCTCGTCACAGGAAGCACAAGGGATTCCCCTTCTCGGATACTTCTTGCAGGTTATGGGCGTAACTCGGAAGAATTGGTCTAGGACTTCTTCTGCTATAGTTACCTTCATACTCAACCGAACAGTCCCCCAGTTTCTTGGTTGTAGGGAGCCACGATAGGTCCGACTCAAGCGTGTACACGAAAGCCTCAAATCTTCACAACTATTCCTAGGTCTATATCATAATTTAACTATTTGCCCAAGTTACGCCATGTTCCAAGAAGAACTAGAAAAATCGCAATGACAACCCTGAATAGATTTGGGGAACTATTGAAGGAATCGAGTGAGGCTCCACAAATTGCCTAGAGTCAAACTACGCCTAATGGGCCCATTCTGGTTTTCCACCGGAGTCAAGGAACTCGAAATTGAAGGCAACACCATCAGTGAAGTAGTATCAAAGTTTGTTAAGAAATTCAAAGACAAGATTCCAAAGCCCTACCTAACTAAAGGCGACTTCCAACTCCACCCTCTAACACTGATCCTACTTAACGGTGCAGACATCGAATTTGTCGCGGGAAAGAGAAATGCGAAGCTCAAAGATGGCGATGTCGTAGCGATAGCGCCCCCAGTCTCAGGCGGATAGCGAAGAAGCGATGTTGATTACTCCTTCTCGTAACACTAAAAGAAAGAGAAGGCGGATTGATGTACTCCGCCAATGTCCTGCCTATTGGAGATCAACTTTTCGAAGAAAGCATCTTAGTCAGTGCAGCCGCTGAAGCGGCAGCTGGGTTCATTCCCGGACCAGGTTCTCCCACAAAGTCGCCGACGAAGTACAATCCGTCTATTTCTTTGCACTTAACATCAAACCTGTGCTTTCGGTTCCCTACAAATGATCCAGCGCCATAAATGGGGTTCTCATTGCTGTACGTTGCGGCTTTGCTCCAAAAGATCTTGACGTCTGGGAACTTCTTTGGGAAGTCACTCAGAATAGCATCCTTCGCCTTTCCCAAGTCGGATTCGTTCCAAACAGCATGGAGGACTGCAGCAATGTACTTTCCTTGTGGGGCTAAACCCGGGGACGTGTTTGTTGGTTCATGTATTTCATAGAGTGCCGTCCCAGGGACGGTGTATAGTGTCGTAGAACCTTTTCGTATGGGTTTATCTATGCAGAACGATACGAAGGCGCCGATGGCCGGCCTAAGATTCCTTGCTTTATCAACAATCTCTTTTGAAGCGCTTTTCCCAAGAACCTTTACAATAGTTTTCGGAGGAAGATTCAGGGCCACTGTTCCAGATTCTACTGTGGAGCCGTCCGCAAGCTGAACCCCCCTGACTTTACCTCTCTCGACGAGGATGGTCTTGACTTCGGTCTTTAGTTTGATCTCCCCCTTGTTTTCCCTTATCACCTTCTCGAAGGCATTCGGGAAGGCTCCGACCCCACCCTGCTTTGGATAGGAACTATACTTTGAGGTTTCAAGAGTTGACCTGAGCAACCTCAAGAAAGCATAAGTCGACATTACCTTCAAGTCTGGAACAACAGCAGACATTCTGGCAAGAGACTCAAGAACAGTGTGATACCTCTCATCTTGGTATCTATCACTAAGGTACTCTTCCATCGGTCTATCGTCTAGCCGCTTTAGTTCGTCAGGACTCTTGGTCACTGACTGGATGGCTAGGTCAGCGAAATCCATTCTGGCATCAACAGGCATAACCTGCCATTTGTTGACCTCCATTGGGTTGCGCGGAAATACGTAGTCCTTATCCCAGAGTAGTAATACTGGCTCGTCTCCGCTGCCCAGTTGGACGTACTTGTCAGCGCCAGAAGCCTTCAGAACCTTGCCAAGGTCACCCGCTGGTCCATTGCCAGCAACATTAATCCCACTGTCTAACGTGCATCCTTCATGTTGATACGAGAACACTCTGCCGCCAACTCTATTCTCTTTTTCAAACAGCTTTACTTCATACCCTTGTTTTGAGAGTAGGGCTCCTGCACTGAGTCCTCCAATTCCGGCTCCGACTATGACAACACTCTGAGTAGTAGCCATTCCTTAACAACTCCTCTTGCATATGACAAGTTTCTCAGGGGAAAATCCTCTTCTTTTCCTTCGCCTAACTTGTATAGGAAATAGTATCCTCCTCTAATATATATTAAAAGTTTCTAGTAGGAAAAGTCTATAGAGAGGGAAAAGAAGGAAAAAAAGGAAAAGAGCAGAGTCTTTCTTTGAAAAGTAGTCCGTCGTTTTTCTAGCCCCACAAGTCCTTCGCTACGTCATCTAGTCCGAGTTCGACTAGTTTCTGTTTGGTTGGTCTTCCTTCGGGCGTCCATCCTCTAATACGGTAGTATTCGTCAAGCTGCGCTTTGAGATTAGGTACTTTGCCTTGTGTTCCACCGTCAGGTAGTGGCTGGAGAAGCATTTTTGGTAGAGTGTCGTCAGCCCTTGTCACTCCGCACTTGATGTTATATGCTCTCTTAATGTTGACGGCTCTCTCACCGAACCTTACTAGGTCGGGGGTCTTGTATTCCACTCCAGTCGCTGAAGCAATGGATTGGGCTATTAATGAAGGTAGGAATCCTACTCCAGCGTAGGCGCACATTACCGCTGAACTCGCACCATGCATCAGGTTCTGCATTTTGACGTTCAGTTCGCCTTTCCCTTGATCAGAGTGGCGATCGAGTCTCCTATAGACGCCAACGTCTGGGAAGACTATACCTATCTCTACTGCCAAGGGGAATGCATCAAAGTGGAATGCACCACGGCATGATGTTGCGTACGCTGCTGCCAGGCTGAAGAATGCTCTTGGGTCATGCATTGGGACAGACATCCCCTTGACGTGGACAGCGTATTCCTCTGCACCTTTTCCAATCTTCTTTGCAGCTTCTCTAACATCGTCGCAGAGAATGTTCCCTAGCCCTTTCCTGTTCGCCATGTCCTCGATCAGTTGTAGGATTACCTTGGGGTCGCCCCACTTTAGTTCGACTCCGCCAGTGTCCTTCTTGGTGAGTATGCCCTTCTCGTAGAGTGTCATTGCAAAACCGATTGCGGCTCCAGCTGATATCAAATCCAATCCATATCTGTTGCATAACTCATGAGCTTTGAATACCGATTCGATATTGTCGTTCATCAATAAGGTTCCGAAGCTTGACATTCCCTCATACTCAGGGTTACCACCTATTATCGGCGCGTATGGACCTTCCTTGACTTCAATGTAACGTGCACACCCGATCGGGCAGCCGTAGCAAGGTTGTGGATGTTTCAAGTACTTGGTTGAAATGACGGTTGCAGCCAGCTTCTCAGCGCCCTCAGGCCAGTACCCCTTCTGCCAGTACTTGATGGGGACGTCTCCGACTTCATGGTAGGTATCTAACCATCCACAGTTACCATAAGGCTTGAAGAGAGTTTGGACCATGATGTGTTGATCGATCAGAACTCGCCCCTTGTCAGTGGCTTCCTTGAATTTCTCCGGGTTGATCAGTGGAACTTTCTTGGTTCCCCTAACTGCTATTGCTTTCAGTTTCTTTGAACCCATGACTGCGCCCATGCCGCATCTTCCAGCGGCTCTGTGCTTTTCATTGATTATACATGCTATCTTGGCGAGATTCTCCCCTGCTGGTCCTATTGAGGCCACTCTGACGCGGGGATCATTAAGCTCCTTCTTGATCAGGTCTTCCGTGTCAAATGTGTCCTTTCCCCATATCTTGCTTGCATCCTTGATTTCGGCTCCGTTGTCATGGACGAAGAGGTAAACAGGTTTGGCCGAAGCGCCCTGAACTGCTATTCCATCTATTCCTGTCCATTTTAGTTCTGCTCCCCAGAAACCTCCTGAAGAGGCCTCACCGAATATTCCTGTAAGCGGGGACTTTGTGACTACAGTGTGTCTGCCGCAACATGGTGCCGCTGTTCCAGTTAGTGGTCCCGTCATGAAGTAGATCCTATTGTCAGGACCAAGTGGGTCCGTTTTTGCAGGCACCTCGTCGTATAACATTCTGGCGGACAGCGCGCTTCCTCCGGCATATTTCTTGAACACTTCTTCATTAATGTCCTCAATCTTAGCTGACCCTTTCGTCAAGTCCACTCGTAGAAGTTTTCCCCAAAAACCGCCAAAATTACTCATTTCACTCATTCACCTCAGATTTTTCCAGTTCTATATACGAAAAGAGATTTTTCAAAATTCTAGCATTTTTTCTCTTCGCTTGAAACCGCCAGCGGGATAAGCCTGGTATTTTCCGAATACTTCCCTTAATCTTCCGCCTGTGGGTGTAGGACTCATCCCGAACTTCCAAGAATCTTTGGAAGCCTCAACCTCGACTATTTGATAGTCTTGGGTTCCTATTTTCAACTTGTTAGCCGCGTTGATCTGGGTTCTTTCATCTTCACCCAGCTGAGCGCTGCAAACGGTGAATTTTGGTACCCCTGGGTCCATCGCCCCTTTCTCCTCAGCTTGTGAGCCAGGTACCCCGGGGCTCTTCACAGACATGTCCAGACATGCTGTGTCGATTGCGACAATATCCTTTGAAGCGAAAACTCCTAAGTTTGGAACTATTGGGCGATCAGAGTAGCCAATGCAATCGCACCACGGCGCTATATCGATGGCGTAGTTAATGTACCCAACCCTTCCCTTCAAGAGTTTGAGAGTAGCAGCTGAGGAATCAGCAATCGCGACATGAGTGGCTCTGAAGTACTCGTATGCCGGATACCAAACGAGACAGTCCTTGGCGACGAATAGGCATGCAATGCAGCTAAGACACTTAGACTTGTCCCAGATTATCTCCTTGTCAGTGATCTTTATAGCTCCAGTGGGGCAACAACCCTCGCAGATCTTGTATTTGGAGCAATTCTTCAATGCGCATCTTCCTGGGTTAAAGACAGAGGCGTTATACCCATATATGGGGTGCTGTGCCATGTGAAGATTGTACTTCCCTCTCTTGCTGGCGCACCCTACTCCAACGTTTTTTATTGAACCGCCTACTGTTCCCAGTGGATGCCCCTTGAAGTGAGTGACAACTATCATGGCGTCGGCTTGAGCTATCTTTTTACCTATGTACTGCTCTTGCAGTAGAAGCCCCTCAGGCAAATCGACATGGACATCGTCAATTCCCCACTCTCCGTCAGCGATCACAACGGGGCAATCCATTGTCTCAGCTGTGAAACCATTTCTTGTTACAGTCTTATAGTGTTCGGTTGCGGTTGTGCGAGAGGCAAAAGGAGCATAAGTAAGCGTTGTGCAATCGGTTACGAAAGGTTTCCCCCCATGCTCCTTGACTTTCTCAACAATTCCTCTGACAAATACTGGACGTAAGTAGTTGGTAGTATTGTACTCTCCCATGTGGCACTTGACGGCGACGTTGTCTCCTTTCTTGAAGCAATCAGCTAGCCCTGCTTCATCAAACAGCGTCTGAGCCTTTGCCACAAGACTCGTGGGAACACTCGAACTCCTGTCATTCATGAAGAAAACTTTCGATGGCATACCTCTTTCTCAACTCCTTTCTCCCTAAACCATGCTTGAATGATTCGAGAAACTGAACAGCTTAATACAATTCCATTGTAGAATTCCTCTCTACTATGGGGACTACTTTACTCTCTTACCCTTAAAATACCTTTTCAGTCTGTGTTCTGGTAACTCTTCGGGTGGTTAGCTTAAAATTATGTTTTGCCTTATTGGACTTTGCACAAGCTGTTAGAACGGTGCAGATACCGTACGAGCCGACGAAGGATGTAATCAAGCTACTCGAAGCATTCAGAGATATGATTTTAGGGTTACGTGCACGAGCGAACCTGCGCCTGAGGAAGTGAACCCTAAGCCGCCTAGTTTCGTTTGAGTAGTAAGTAACGTTTTTAAGAAAGGAATGAGTTAGGAAGTTTCTCGGCGCTGGATCTCATTCTGGAGACGTGTTAGGCAATTTGAAGAAGAAGGAAGGAGAAGAGCAAAAGCTAATTGCCAAAGCAGCGAAGATAATAATGGACTCCAAGAAGCTCGTGGTGTTCACTGGCGCAGGTATCTCCACGGAGAGTGGCATCCCAGACTTCAGAAGTCCAGGCGGTCTTTGGACAAGGTATGACCCAGCGAAGGTAGCTACGATAGATGCGTTCAGAAGCGACCCTAAAGCATGGTGGACTTGGATCATAGATCTAGGCATGGGCGTGTTGGACGCGAAGCCGAACAAAGCTCACATAGCTATCGCTGAGCTTGAGAAGCTGGGCAAAGTTGACTGTGTTATCACTCAGAACATTGACGGACTGCATCAGAAAGCCGGTAACAGTTACGTTCTTGAGGTCCACGGGTCAATTACGACTGCGTCATGTACGAGGTGTCGAGCAAGTTACCCTCGCGACCAAGTACTTGAGCTCATAAAGATGGGTGAGATCCCGCCGCTATGCGACCTAGATGCTGGGATCCTGAAACTGGACGTAGTGTTATTTGGTGAGCCGTTGCCGCCGCTTGTCTTTCAGGAAGCTAACCAGAAATCAATGGCATGTGATGCTATGCTAATCGTGGGCTCCTCCTTAGTCGTCTACCCAGCCGCAATTTTACCAAAGTTGGCGAGGGAGCAAGGAGCGAAACTCATAATCGTCAACATGGAATCAACGGACATGGATAACGAATGTGAGGTAGTGATCAGAGGCAAAGCAGGCGAGACAATGTCAAAGATAGTCGAAGAATGCAAAACAAGTCTATCCCCCAGAGTAGCGAGCATCAAGGAATAATGGAAAACATGTGTAGAACAATAACGTGAACGCAGTTGGATTGCATGTCTTTCACCTGCTACGTTCATTTCTCAGAAGTGTCTTTTCCCTGATTGGGAAGAGTTTTCGGAGAAAAAACTTATAAGAAGAGCATTTTTCCCTTTCAGAATATGGAATAGCAACGTTGGCCGACCACAGCTGGGATCTCGTGAGGTGGACTAAAGGATGAGCGAGAAAAGGGACTACTACGAAGTGCTCGGCGTTTCCAAGGATGCATCAAAGGACGAGATAAAGCGAGCCTACAGGGAACTCGCTCTCAAATACCACCCAGATCGCAACAAGTCCCCCGGCGCCGAGGAGAAGTTCAAGGAGCTCTCGGAAGCCTACGCCGTCCTTTCAGACGACGAGAAACGAGCTCAATACGATAGATTTGGGCACGCAGGCATCTCCGGAAGGTGGTCAGCTGAGGACATATTTCGCGGCGGCGACTTCGAGGACATATTCAGAGACCTTGGGTTTAGATTCAGAGGGTTTGACAATATCTTCGACATGTTCTTCGGAAGAAGAGGAACGTATGAGTCCAGTGGACCCCCAGGACCAGAGCCCGGCAGAGATATTCAGCACGAGATAACCATTTCGCTTCAGGAAGCCGCCAAAGACACCAAGATCGAAGTGGAGATCCCAAGAACGGTCACATGTGACAATTGCCATGGGAGCGGTGCCAGGCCAGGAACCCAGCCTCAAACCTGTCCAAAATGTCGTGGCAGCGGGGAAGTACGATACGTTCAGACCCAAGGCTTCACCCAAATAGTTCAAATTGCCACTTGTGATAAGTGCCGCGGCTCAGGCAAGATCATATCCAACCCATGCAATGTCTGCCGCGGAACCGGGGTCACCAAGAAGCACAGCAAACTGGAGGTTAAGATCCCTGCGGGAGTGGACAATGGTTCAGTGCTCAGATTAATGGGCGAAGGCGAAGCAGGTGAGAGAGGCGCCCCATCCGGCGATCTTTACCTCGTAATAAGAGTCAAACCAGACGAGGTCTTTGAGAGACGCGGATCCGACATCCTGTACAAATTGCCAGTCAACTACGCTCAACTGGCGCTTGGAGACGAAGTGATGATCCCTACGCTGGACGGAGTCGTAAAGCTTCGTATACAAACGGGGACGCAGAGCGGAGCAGTCCTACGTTTGAAGGGCAGGGGCATGCCAAAGTTGAGAGCCCGTGGCCGAGGAGACCAGCTAGTTAAGTTAATCCTACGCACTCCAACCAAGCTCACAGGCGACCAGAAAAAGCTGCTTGCCGAACTCTCGAAACTTGAGCCAAAACCGACTCCACCAGGGCTAGACAGAGATAGCAGCCAGTAATAGTATTACCATCAAGTCATGTGGCTCGCCTGGCGTTGAGGCGAAGCGTCAAGTATTTCGCCGTGTTGTTTTCCGCTTTATTGTCTCACTTTTTCTCGCTCTTGATTTTCCCGATGAAGTATCTGTCGGGGTCGAATAACCTCAGCAGCTGTATTTCTTCTTTCGTTTCCTTCTTCATCTTTTGTAGTTTGTCGGCTCTCTCCAGCTCCCAGCCTGTTTTCTTCACTATTTCTGCGACGACCTTTTCCTCTGAAAGGTTACCATGAGAGTAGTACTTCGTTAGTAGCATTTCCCCATCGACTTTCTCAAAAACGGCTAGGTCTGTCACTATCTTGGTGACTCTTTTCCCAGGGACGGTTATATAGGAAACTTCCTCGACAAATCTAAGTGGCTCATGGGGAACAACCACGACGATTTCTTTGGCGCTTGATCCGATGTCGTTGGCGCCCCCTGAACCGACGAGAAATATATCACCAACCCTTGTGTCATTGATGTTCCCTTCCTTATCTATCTGGGCTGCTGCTAGCACGGCGATGCTGTCTCTGCTGCTCAGAGTCATGCCGAGAGCCTCAAAGGAGTCTGTAAGCATTAGACATGTGGGTATGTTGCTCTTGTTGAAGATGAATGGGCTTGAGGGGCGTGGGAGGTAGCCGTAGAAGCCCACCTCACTAAGGAGATTCACGGGCAAGCCTTTTTCTCTTAGGGCGTAGAGAGCTAACCCTGCTGCTAGATTTGATATCCCCTGACCCGCAAGCATCACTTTGTAGCCTCCTTTCTCAGTTGAGTCAATGACTTCGTGGCAGCCATTGATTATTACTTTCTCAATAGGGTTGCAGGCTTCGTCGAATGGGATCAGAACCAACTTATTCATGATCTCAGTTCTCCATGATTCAGGGTTCCTTAAACCCACTAGAGACATGAGGCGTTCTGTTCCGAGCTTCTCAAGGTACTTATTGTGGTCGACGCTGAGAACCCACTCTTCGATCCAGTTCTTCAGAGCTACCTCATCTTTACCTACTTGCCTCATGTTAACTATGAACGGAAGATCCTCGCTGTAACCCTCTCCGTAAAGTCCAAAATGAGAGCTAGGGTGCGCGCCAAACGGCAATTCGACAACAGCATTGACGAGGTGTCCTGGAACTCGTGCCATTGTAGCGTGGCGCCTGATGTATTCAGTTGAAACGATTTTCTCTGCGCTCAGTACGACTCCCCCTTTGCTGGCATGGAACGCAAAGTTGCTGTCTCCAAGAGGAGGAACAATAATGGCGTTGCCTGAACGATCAGCGCACCAAGCATGAACAATCGACATGTCAGGTTTCAGAGCATTAACCAAGCCAACCTTTCCGCCGCTGCCAAATGGATCCTCAATAACCTTGAAGGAATCCTTGTTTTCCTTTTCCATCGATGACCCGACAATAGATCTTGTTGGGAGGAATTCGAGTCCCATCGCACCTGCAATAAACCTAGATACAAGGGATAGTATCGACCAGTTCTCGATCTTGACACCTTTCTTGAATGCTCGATGAAACACAGTCGATACATTGGGCCTGGGGTAGACATCTCCAGCATAGCTGACTACGAGTGAATCCACGAGGTCAGCTGCGCATAGGAGCTGAGCTAGATTTGTGGCACCTAGAGAAACAATCCTAAACTTAGGTGTCCTGCCATGAAACTGCCTGATGATCTCATAACCTATCGCATATGGTATCGTCCCCGCACAGGAAGTGTGCAAGGCTATCCCAGGTTTTACGCATTCTTTCACGGCATCACAAAGGGAAACTCGCTTGTCCTCGCCTTCGTCGGGAGGGATCAGAAATCTCTTATAAATGAACTCGGACGTTCCGGCCATCATTCATCCTTCTCCTCAAGTGAAGTAACCCAAATCTATCAAGACGCGTATTGCAGTGAGTCCCAAGAGCTTTTCATTAGATCAACTTGGGCTGTGGTTTGTCGATCTATGCAACGCATATTATAGCTATTGGTCTCGACGGATGCCACAGTTCTTGCTATCTTCGCAATGAACGCAAATTAGGTCTGCGAAAACTTAAGAAATTATATTAACATAAGAAAGCAGAGTATTCATCAAAAGGTTGCTGTTCATGTAGTTCGACGCTACGAGGCTGGAATGCGGTTCCGCCTCGTGGAAGGAGTGTTGGAAGCTAGTCATGAGAACCGAATCAGTCTTGTTGCTTGTAGTTCTTTTCACCATATGCATTACGGCTAGCTCATTGAATTCTTATGCAACACCATTCGTCGTGGCGGCTCCCCATCCGCAAGCAACTTTCGCCCCCCCATCAGCCCAGAATGGAACGGGATGTAGCATCAACCTAGCCGATTCGGTGAATGGATGGCAAGCGAGAAGCCTGGTGACGAGCAACGCCCTAGCAACCTGCCAAAGCCCATATCGGAACATAACATTCACACAACCCCCCCCAAGCGGGTTCTCCGTCGCATGGCAGAATCTTACAGTGTCAAAGTTGACAGCTTCTCCAGATTTTAGAGAGGTTCAATTTGCATCTAGCTCCGCTAGTTACCTCGAACTAGTAAGAACGGGAGCCGGAACCTTTTCTCGAGCTGCCATGAGATTCAGCCTGCCGGACACGGCTAATCTTACGAGTTTGTGGTTGTACTATAGTTCAGATGAAACTGTTGTGCCGCAGGTTGCGCAGCTCCAAGTTGTCTCGAAGAGCATCTCGCCCGATACTCCTTCCGGAGGATCAGTTATCGCGACTCGCAGTTTGCCTTCTACATCAGGATCGCCTGGTTGGTATGAGGTGGTTCTCAGTAAACCTCTGAATCTGACAAAAAGCAACTATTACTGGATAGTATTAAACGCAAGCAGCATCTCTAGCAACAGACATGTGAGGTGGTACTACATCAGAGACTCAGGTGGCGTACCTGATCAGAGGTTTGCGGCAGCGTACACGAATTCCTGGGTGAATGAAAACATACTCAACAACACCTATAACAGACCATACCTAAACCTTATGTTGGTTCTCAAAGTATTACCGGTCGTTAGCGACAATCCGTCCACAGTGATGACTTATTCTTCGCCGACTCAGGTCAACATGTGGGAAATGAATAGCGGTATCGCGATGTTAAGTAATTCCACAAGAATATCTCTCAC
>JAUQYT010000130.1 GCA_030587605.1 Candidatus Njordarchaeum guaymasense | reverse complement strand
ACGGTCTGCTTAGCGTAGGGCTAAGATATGTTCCAGCTTCAAGGGCTGGAATAATCCTGCTCGTTGAGCCAATTAGCGTCATGACCATGGGCGCGATAATTCTCGGCGAAGCCCTCACGCCTTGGGGAATCCTTGGATCAGCGTTGGTGCTAAGCGCAACCATACTCATCAGCGTAGAGGCGAGGATACACAGACTCAAACCCAATAAGGAGAAACAGAGAGAGACATCATCCAAGAACAAATGATGAGGTTGGGTAGAGTTCATGGTATCACTTTTCTTTAAGCAAGTAAGACCAAGCGAGTCGGATAACTTCTCGTATGTAGTAGGTGACAAGGAGAGCGGATTGGCAGCAGTGGTTGACCCGTCTTTTAACCCTAAGCTTGTTCTTGATCTGGTCACCGAGAACAACTTGAAGTTGATCTACATAATAAACACTCACGGACACTTTGACCACGCAGCGAGCAATGAGAGACTAAGAAGCTCGACGGGAGCCAAGATCGTTGCTCACGAGAGTAGCGATGTGAGAAAAGATGTCGCTGTAAAGGACGGGGAAATCATCAAACTAAACGGGGTCAAGATCAAAGTCATCTACACCCCAGGTCACTCTCCAGACGGAATCTCCCTGCTTGTCGAAGACAAGCTCCTGTTGACTGGGGACACATTATTCGTGGGTGAGTGCGGAAGAACTGATATCCCAGGTGGCGATCCAAAGAAATTGTATGAAAGCCTCTTCAATAAACTCATGAAGCTGGATGATAGTGTCGAGGTCTACCCGGGTCACGACTATGGGGTGAAGCCTAACTCAACAATAGGATATGAAAAGAAGAATAACTATACTTTGAAACCGAGAAGCAAAGAAGAGTTTGTGAAGTTCATGGCAACACCATAGCTGCAGAAGGATAGGAAACCGTGGGGTTTGAACGGTGAAACCATCTTTTATATTCTAGTTCAGAGAAAAGGGATTATCTAATATAGTGAGTTAAGATTGGAAGAGAGTTCTAATCTGTTCAGCGCTGTCTAGAGCGCAGGGTGAGTCATCTGCTAATAAAGATCAACATTGGCGAGGGCGTCAAGATTGAGAAAAGGTTCCCTGTCGCTTTCTTCTAGGGACAAGTTTGAGGCAATAAAGGTCATCTTCGACCCCAAGTCGATAGCAGTAATAGGCGCATCAAGCGTCCCAGTAACTTGGGGTTTTTGGATAGCAAAGAACGCAGCCGAAGGGGCTAACAGACGCAAGGTGTTTTTCGTAAATCCGAAGTCAAAAAAGATTCTTGGGCTCACAAGTTATCCCAGCATCAGCGAGATTGGAGACGACATCGAGCTCGCAGTTATCGTAGTTTCAGCGGACAAGGTTCTCCCCATCGTTGACGAATGTACCGCCAAGGGCGTGAAAGCTATACAGATTATAAGCGGAGGATTCAAGGAGGCGACAGATTGGGGAAGAAAAGCACAGGAAAAGCTCACAAGCGTTGCACATGAGACGGGAGTGAGGATACAGGGGCCAAACTGTAATGGAGCGTTAAATGCTTCCACCCTCATAAACACGTCTTCCGCTCCAAACCAATTCTTGAAAGATAGCCCAATCGGGTTCGCAACTCAATCAGGATATATCGGCAATACATTTAGCTACAATGCGCCGGCAACAGGGATCTCGTTTGGAAAATACGCGAGTACAGGCAACGAGTGCGACCTAACCATTGTTGATTTCATAGAGTATTTCGGTCAAGACCCCTCAATAAAGGTCATCATGTCCTATATCGAGGGCGTCAGAAACGGGGAGCGCTTCAAGAAGGTAATTGAGGAAGTTGCAAGAAACAAACCCATCGTCGTCTTCAAAGTCGGGGAATGGGAATCAGGCTCAAGGGCTGCACTATCACACACATCTTCAATCGCAGGCTCATACCCCATTTTCAAAGGACTATTCAAACAAATTGGAGTCACTCAAATCTGGGACCTAGACATGCTACCGAGAATAGCAGACGCCTTTGCTAAGTATCCCCTAATGAAAGGCGCGAATGTCGCTGTAATCACCATTGGGGCGGGTTGGGCTGTTGCTCTGAGCGACTCCTTGCCAAGGGGAGGGCTCCAAGTCCAGGAGTTCTCACCCGGACTCCAGTCAAGGATCAGAAAGTTCGTGCCATCCGAAAGAGCTTCAGTCAGAAACCCGATAGACTTCGGAGCAGGCGGCCTCTACGACCCAATCGTTCTCAACAAGTTGCTCGAAATGCTGTTCAGCGAGAACGAGGTCGATGCTGTTGTTGTATCGGGGATCGGCGAGATGGCTCCCATAGAGCCCGCGTCAGCCGATTTGGAGGTCGGCTTAGCAGAAAGGGCGTACGAGAACAGTCTTAAGTACGGGAAACCTATCGTATACTTTACGCCACTTACTAGAGCAAGTAGCGCTTCAGTTGAAAGACTCATTGACAAAAAGATCCCGATCTGTCACGGCATCTCCGAAGTAATAACCGCACTGAGTGGTCTTCATAATCGCTGGGAGTATCTGAAAACCAGAATCCGATGAATCCTATTGAACTTATACCATTCTGTTACCCTGAGACAAGATATCATTAGAGAAAAGGTCAACTGTGATGATCGAAAGAATAAATTTCTCCAGTTATTCCACTGTTCTCAGCGAAGTTGTAGGAGAAAGCGACGAGATCAAAATTCACCTCGTCAAGGGAAAGCTCAAGACAGGCAGCAAGCTCAAAGCCTCCCTAACGTGCTTCGTTGAGTTGACAAGGGAGAACAACACACCCAGACCCAACAAGTTCTGGGTTGAAGAGAAGGATCGGAAGTTCCTCCAGCCGAAGGAATTCATAAGATTACTACGAGAGTGCATCAGAATATGCTATCGCAAGAATTCCACTCAGCCATTCCTCAAGAGCCTCAACTCCCTTTTCAAAACGTATCAAATACCTTTTAAAAAGATTGAGGAATGCGACGTATGTGACTATTGCCTAGCTGACGGGAACGTCACAATGGTTGATCAAAACACTAAGTACACCCTGCACGACTCCACTCTCTGCCGAGATTGCGCGTCGTCCGAAGTCGTTAAAGAGATCGAGTTTGAAGGAGACAAAAAAGCAACAAAGGTAACCAGGAAACAGGTATCACGGATCCTTGACCGAGTGAAGAGAGTTGACAAGGCAATCAAGTTTGCCTTCTACAAGAAAGATCTCGTGTCTCACCCAGAAATGACTCTTTTTGATAGAATCCCAGCAGAGCCAGTCAAGTCTATGATGCCACTTGTTAAACTTGATATTCCGGCGGAAGTCGCGCGAGTCCTCCTAGACGAAGGCGTCAAGTCCCTACTACCAGTACAGGAGCTAGCAGTCAAAGCTGGTCTCCTCAAAGGAGATAGTCTCCTAATCGTATCAGCAACATCAAGCGGAAAAACCTTGATCGGGGAACTAGCAGGAACCATCAGGGCGCTGAAAGGAGAGAAGACAGTATACCTAGCGCCTTTGGTAGCGCTCGCAAACCAGAAGTACGAAGAGTTCAGAACTCGATACTCCAAAGTGGGACTAAGAACAGCTATCAAAGTCGGAATGAGCAGAATCGATGTTGGCGATGAGGAGCTAGTAATAGTGGATGGGGATGTTAAAGCCGCTGACATCATTAGCGCAACCTACGAAGGCCTCGACGTACTCCTCAGGTCGGGCAGGGCAATCGACTTTGGAAATGTTGGACTTGTCATTGTTGACGAAGTTCAGATGATAAGTGACCCAGAACGTGGGCCCGAGTTGGATGGCCTCATAACGAGGTTCAGGAGGCTCTTCCCGAAAAGTCAGCTAATCTGTCTCTCGGCAACAGTAGGCAACCCTGAGGAACTCGCTCAGGAGCTCGGAGTAGCGCCTGTA
>JAUQYT010000120.1 GCA_030587605.1 Candidatus Njordarchaeum guaymasense | reverse complement strand
CCATTGCGATGTAGTGAGTTTTCATTACTATCCATGGTACACCTCAGAATCGCCTGCGCAGGTTGTAGAAAGGATTCACGGAATAACGCGTAAGTCTGTATGGATTACGGAGTTTAGCGCAAAGTATGACGCTCAGCCCCTAACTGGTTACACGGAGCAAACCCAGGCAGACTGGCTCTCTAGATTCTTGTCTTCAATCTACGGTGCAACGATAAAGCCGCAGGTCGCGATATGGTACATATTCCACGCTCCTTCGCCAACCACTGAGGAGCAACCTCAATGCATTATCGATCATGACTATAGAGAAAAGCCGGCATACAATGTATTCAAGAAGCTAACTGAGCTTGCGACGGTGCAAACCGTCTTCACAGGAGCGGATCCGGTGGGCTTCATGTTGACAGGAAATATATACGACGACGCTGCAATGGGTTGGATATGTGCACACAGAAGCTCGCCCAAGGTCCTCTTCCCCAAGACCGATGCGACCAGAGTGTTGCCAACTGGGCAGCCTACATGGTCCGACTATGCGCATCTGTTCGCTGTCGGTGGGCGTTTCGCAAACCCAACGACCAAGTACTATGAGGATAGTGGGTTGGCCCCGCTCAAGGCGGTTGCGAACTCAAATGGGACTTTCTTCATCTTGCGCGGGAGCACACTCAAGCTGAACGTACGTCTGTCCTCGATCACCGCTAGCAACGATTACTTTGTGGTGCAAGTTATCACGGATGGAGTGCACAAGGTAGTGGTCCTCTGGGGAATCAGCGCGCCAGGAACCTATGCCAGCGGCATATACTTCGATAACAGATATCTGGACATCGGTTCGCTGACATGTGGCTGGCACATAGTCCGCTGGCAGGATCTGAATGGAAATGGAGTCCCAGAGAACCCAAGCGAGTTCACAATACTGGCAAGCGGAACATAGCGTATCTGGAACATTGTCCGTGTGAAGCAGTACTCGAGTGCTCCAACGCGTTAGAATATCACTATCAGTGCTGCTAGCCTTCTATTCTCCAACTGGTGTGAAGCGTACTTCTGAGTCGACAGCGCACACATATCTGGCCCGATGGAAATCAGAAGATAGCCGACAAGTGGGCGCCAGCAAGGGCCTATTTGAGGATTACTTTCAATGAGTTAGGCTACAATCCAAGAATATAGTCTGCTAAACGTAGATGGTCTCATAACTCGTGGCATAAATCATATTATACCGTCCTCGAAGTCTTGCGTAAACTTCTTCATTCCATTCTCTCAAGGCTTGATCATAGGATTCTGTACGCCCAAGCGCAGTGCCCCAGTCTACAACATGCCTATAATCAACGATCTTAAGACATCCCCGTTGCCTAGTAAGTAAGAACTCGCTCACGTTCTTGAGGGAGATTGATCCTTCCACTTTTATGAGGCTGTATCCTTCGTAAGAGGGCTCGTAAAAGCTATAGTATATTGGAAAATCGTTGAGTGATGCTATTTGTTGGCCATTACGATGGTCCATAACGAAATGTGATGTTTCGGCAATGGATCTAACACTTCCGCATCTAGCCAACGGAGGCTCATGAACCAGAATAAACTGGGGAATGAGCAGTATCACTATCGCTGCAACTACTACCCTCTGTCTCCAACGTCTAGAGCCTTTCCCAGCGGCCGATGTGAAGAACATAATTGGAAGAGAGGCAAGAGCAACGGAAGCAAAGATAATTCCACGGTGAGCACTGATCCAGGCAAGAACTGAGAAAAAAGATATTCCGTAGATGGCGCCTGCAGACAACAAGTAGGCTGCCAAAATTCTTACTCTTCGTTGCCTCCTTAGACTGACCGCGCAATACAAGGAGATAGGGGCCAAAGTGATTAACAGTATCTTGTACCAGGTTTCCAAGAGAAGCCCGAAAAAAGGGATCGGCTTTGCTGCCGCGGGCGACCACGCATAAATGCGTTCCATAGCAAAGAGAACGTAGTAGTAATTCAAGAATGTAGGCAAACCTGCTCTTATCATCGGGTACCCAGCGTATATGTTCCAACCAACGTAAAGTGCTCCACAAAGAAGCACCAACACAGCTGAAGAACGTCTTTTAGACTTGAACATTGAGTAGATTGCCAAAGTACCGACCGACACAAGTGAGTTTAGGACATGGGAAATGACCAACGCGCAGCCCGCAAGGAGCATGCCAAGAACTCTTCTGCGATCATCCTCTTCTATGAGAAGAAAAACCACAAAAAGCAGAGTGTAGACAAGCGAGAGGAGTCTAGTGTTGAAGTGCACGAACATAAACTCATTCATGTTGAAATTCATTAACGCAAACGCCATCAGCGCGGCTCCTTTCTCGATGCCGATCGATAGCCTCCTGTAGATAGCAACCAATAGTAGTATCATCACTGTTACGGCTACCGGGAGTAGCAAGAGAAGATTTGATTCGAATGTCCCGAGGCCAGTCAAAAGCGTGACTATCGACCACAACAAAAAGAAGCCTGGGTGTGTTTGCGGGTATCCACTTCCTTGGCTCAGCCAAATAGCTCCTACTTGTCCCTCATTGATAATCACCTTGACACCGGAGCCGTGAAAGAATACGTCTCTCCAAATCATGGGATAGTTGGTCAGAACCTCCCCAAAGGAAAACGCGAAAGCAATGGCCAAGACAGAAGGCAATCTGAGGTCAGTCTCCCTCAATAAGCCGACAGCACTCACTCCGACTATTAGCAGAAAGACCCACGGAAGGCTGCTATTCATCGACAGGAAGTCATAATACCACAGCGTTGACCTAGAAAAATCATATCTGCAGAGCAGAGGGTATGCAAGCAACAGTAAGAGAGAGGCGTACGAGGCTGACCTCGCAATACTCGCTCCGGCGCCCATCCCTTTAGTCACGGCTCAAGCCTGCAGCCAGATGTCCCGTTGGAATTCGGTCCTCGATGCACATCACGTATTCTAGGCGACTTAGAGCTTCTTATGAGCTTCATCTTCGCAAGGACGTCATATATGTTGACGTTGTTGCTCTCGCTGCTCTCTCAAACGAGTTCTTCTCGGCATATCCTTCACAAGCCCTGCTCATGGCACCTCGTAGCTTTTCGTCGTTCAAAACTGCCCTGATTGCGCCTACTAAAGAGTGTACGTTTCCACTTTCAAACAAACGAATGCAAGAGTACTTCCTTTGTATTTCCCTGAAATACGGCAGATCAGAGGTTATCGTCGGTATTTTGTATGCCAAAGACCAATTCAAAACACCACTCTGCCTTACTTCTCTGTACGGAAGCACCATTATATCCGTTGCATTCAAAACAAGTGGGACCTCATTCTCTTCGACAAAACCACAAAAGATCGTTCTATCGGTTGCGACAACCTTCAGCTCTTCGAGATATCCCTTACGTTCCTTGAGATCATGCGCTCTATCGTCCCCAGCAATCAGAAGAACCGCGCCATTACCTATGTACCTACCAGCTTCAACGAGCAAATCATGTCCCTTTTCCCTCTTCACATATCCAAAGATAGTAACGACTGTTTTGTTGGGGTCCAGTCCAATCTTGACTTTGCAGTCCTTCTTAACCTTTAGGCTAGG
>JAUQYT010000068.1 GCA_030587605.1 Candidatus Njordarchaeum guaymasense | reverse complement strand
CGAGGAGCCTCCTTCTGCGTATTTCTTCAAGCTCTTCCGCCTCATCCTCGCTCATTGGTTCACCGCCTTCTAGTACTTTGTCAGCTCGGGACGCTTTTTCTCCAGATCCCTCCTTATCTCGGTGGACAACATATCTAGTAACTGTCTTCCTTTCTTGGTTATTGACCGTCCCCTTTTTGAGGTCTCCACCAATCCAGCAGCTTCCAGTTGCTGCAAGGCTTTTCGGAGTACAGCTCCGCTTCCTTTCTTGGTATGCTCAGGTTTTGTCCCCCTGTCTTTTCTAGCTCCATATTCCGAACGAAGATGCTGAATGCCTACGGGTCCCTTAAGGTATGTTTTCCTCAGCAGAGAGGCGCATCGTGTGAACCACCATTTCGGGTCCTCTGGGGGCCTTTGAGCATAGACGCCTGTCTTAACGTAAGGTGCCCACTCCGGAGGTCTAACCTCATCTACGTTGTCGCTTAGATACTTTGCTAATTTTTCGACCAGCTTTGCGGGAGGCACCTCATAGGGTGTTGGCAAGATTTGGTCCTTTCCATGTCAACTTTTTTCTTGAGTATTTCAATGAGCGCCTTAATAAATATATTCTCTAGACTCTGGGTGCAGGTGATCTCTTCTGAGGCTTCTATCCTGCTAAGCGTAGTTCAGGTCCATGAATAAGGCTGGATCCACAATGTTCCTGGACAACTTCAGCCTCTCAACCGGAACCCTCAAATCCAAATCAGACACGTTTGAATGGCTTACTTTGTCTTCAGAGCAGTAATTGTATCCGCCCTATCTTTATTAGGAATTATCAAATCTTGTTTTTGTGCGGCGTTCGAGGATATATTCAGCTCCCTTAATGACTGGGACAGTCCATATCCTGTCTCGATTGCATTTAAGGTGATTAAGAAGTTCTTTGAGGTCGAAATCGGACATGGGGAGATGAGAACCCTCGTTTATAGCGTGAAAGGTTAGGATGCCCCATCGGCCTTGAGCGATAGCTCGCTCGACCAAACCGATCATTCCAGCTCCGCTCATACGTTCAACTGGCCATGACCAAAGGTAATGCAGGTCACATGCGAGTGGCGAATTCGCCATTATTGTCTCGCCAATACCTCTTGCTGCCATGAAGTGGCGAGCAATTACTGGCACGTAGCTCTGCCGCTTCTCCCCTCTTCCGACAAAGTCTTGATAGCAAGGATAGCAAAAGGTCCACTTTTTCTGTTCAGGAATGAGTATCTGAAGTCTCCTTTGAGCTTCAAGGATGTCCGATTCTATCTCTTCGAGGCTCACGTTCTCTAATCCTCGAGAGACGGGATCACCGGAGAAGTTACATGAACAGATATGTGAGAGACTGTGGTTTCCAATCTCGTGACCAGACTTAGCCGCTTCGTGCCAAGGAGCTAAACGATCTTTCCAATCATCGCCTCCAGGTGGCACGTAAAATGTTCCATGCAATCCGTATTCGTTAAGTAGCGGAACTGCAACTCTTAATTGTGAAGGTAAACCGTCATCGAACGTTAAAGAAATAGCGCCTTGACAACTATCAGGCCATTGGAAGGCTCTCTCTTTCTTCACTTTTGTCTTTGCCCCATCTGTCTTTCGATGCTATCCACGAGCTATTCAGCAATGTACCAATATTTTGAAGAGAGCTCAAATGCCCATTTACCATGGCTGAACCGTGATGTTTAACACTAGAGCAATTCGTCAATATTCGCTTTGATCTTCTCTATGCTGCTAACGATTAGGTCGATGTCTTTCCTATCAGTCAATAGGACGGGGTGCGGTACAACTACTTCCTTCGCGATGAACTCTTCAGATCCAGGCAGGTGAAGGTTCTCGTACTCCGGTGCTTTCACTCCTTCAGGTATTACGCCCTTTAGATTTCCCTTCCGGAAAGCTGGTTGTTTATAGAGAGGCATTCCGTAGGCGGGCCAAGCGGGAACTCCCTCAGCATTCAAGGCCTGCATGAACTTCTCCTTTGAGAGTCCATTGAACTGCTTCGAATCGTACCTTATGATGAAGAAGTAGTATCCCCTCTTGGTGATCCTAGGATCTCTTCTTAACGGTTCAGCCCCTCCAATCTTCATAAGTTTTGAGGCGAGGTACTCGCCGTTGGAATGCTTTATCTCAACTTCTTGTGGCAGGCTCTTCAATTTTGATAGGAGTAGGGCTGCTTGGAACTCTGTCATGCGGTAGTTTGAGCTAAGGATGTAATGTTCATATCCGGGTTTGCCGACAACCCTGCCTATGTTGTGTATTAGCTTTGCTCTATCAGCCAGCTCATCATCATCTGTAAGGACTATCCCTCCCTCACCGGCTGCGAGGGATTTGCTCTCTTGGAAGGAGAAGCCGCCCATGTTGCCTATGGCGCCAACCTTGCGGCTTTTCCATTCCGTACCGTGAGCATGCGCACAATCCTCAAGGAGGAATAGGTTATGCCTTTTGGCTATTGGCAAGATTTCATCAAAGTTTGCTGGATAACCGCCATAATGAACTACTATGACGGCCTTCGTCCGTTTCGTCATTGACTCTTGAAGAAATCTAGGACTCATGGTAGCAGTTTCGGGGTCGATGTCAACAAATATTGGGATCGCTCCAACTTCTGTTACAGCAGAAGCTGTCGCTATGAATGTGACCGCTGGGACTAGTACTTCGTCACCAATACCGACGCCAATCGTTTTAAGTAGAAGTTCCAACGCGACTGTACCATTGGAAACAGCGACGCCATACTTTGCATCATGATACTTTGAGAAAGATTTCTCGAACAATTCAGCCTTGGAACCCGGATATATGCGGCACCATCTCCTACTCTCCAAGACTCCCAAGAGCGCTTTCTTATCATCATCGCTAATCTTGGGCCATTTTGGAATCTTCTTGGCCAATTCACTAGCTTCGGATGGTCCGCCGTTGATGGCTAGTTTGGGCATGCTTGTTCACCATAAACTTTGCTGACTGAGTGTGGAAAGATGTAAGTAATAAGTATTTCCAATTGCTACAAGGACGTGGAATAAGAAAGTCAAGAAGCCAGAAGAAAGAATTTCCAATCTAGCGGGCGTCCGAAGGTTTTTGGGCCTCATGACGCTTTTTTCTCTTTCTGAGTTTGTAGAGGACGAATACGTGTCCCCTCTGATCAATCAAAGAAGATTCAGTTTCTTGAACAACCTTCTGGACTATTTTCTTTGCGTCTTCACCTTTAAGGGCGCTCCGTAGCATCCTCACTTTGACGATCTCATTCTTCTCTAGCTGTTTCAACACCTCCTTCACGAGTCGATCGGTAACCCCGTCGCTCCCGATCCAAATCGTGGGCTTCTCGAGGCTCATTTCTCGTTTTATTCGAGCTTTAATCCCTGGTCTAATCAATCTTCCCCCTACCTTTCAAGGGTATACGCATGTGCCCGCCGCATATAAGGCAGGTTATCACGACGTGGGGTTGTCTCCTTGGCTGGATCCGAACCCGACAGTTGACTCCAGGTAATACAAGACTTTTGCAGTGTCTGCACACTAGGTGGCGCAAGTCCCTAGGCAGATGAAGACGCGCACGCATTGCAATCCGCCTCGCAATCTCAATGTACCTTTCTGCAAGCCTTGGATTTGTACGGATTGCTTCCCTGGCTAATTGGAAGAGGACGTTAATCCTTCGTAATGCCACTTGCCTTACGCTCATACGCTCAACCTTTAGATGAGAAAAACTTACCTGCATAAAAACATGAGCAAAACTTTAGGTCTTGAAGACCATGGTTTCCGACGCCTCAATCTGATAGGACAAAAACTATGTCGAAAAATCAAATGTCTCGCCGGGCTTGAGAATAATCAGGTTCGTAGAAGGCGCCATCACGTTTAGAAGCTCCCGAAGCTCTTCCATGTCTGCCTCCTGATCTGGGAAAGTACCATAATGCATGGGGATGAAAACCCTAGGTCTGACTAGGTGGGCTGCGTATGCTGCCTCCCTTACACCCATGGTGTACTTTCCGCCAACGGGCATGATTGCCAGCTGAGGCCCATAGAGATCGGCGATAACCCTCATATCTCCGAAGACCCCTGTATCGCCGGCGAAGTAAACTCGCGCATCGTCCTCGGTTACCAGGACATAGCCGCATGCGCCTGAGCCTGTTGCTTCCTCGGTTTCGTTCACCATTATGTCTGAGGTGTGAGCCGCATCGGTCATTATAACCCTTATACCTCTGACGGTGGATGATCCCCCTATGTTGAGCGGGCAGAGGTCCCCTCCCCCATCTGGTATGCCATTCTTCCTTGCGAAGAAAACGAGTTCAGGTGTGCTGATGAAAATCGCTCCTGTTTTCTTAACGATCTTTATCGAATCGCCTATGTGGTCTATGTGGCCATGAGTCACGCATACGATGTTCGCTTGGGTAATATCGCCAAGTCTAACTGGACAAGCAGGGTTTCCATCAATCCAAGGGTCTAAATAAACTACTTGACCTGAAGATGTTTCAAGTTTGAAACTTCCGTGGCCTAACCATGTAACCTTAACTCCCAAGATAAACCACCAAATAAACATCCCTTCAAAAGTTACTTCTAACTTAAGTTGACTTATAAGTTTCTATTTCACGAATATTGA
>JAUQYT010000056.1 GCA_030587605.1 Candidatus Njordarchaeum guaymasense | reverse complement strand
CTTGCTTTTCTTGATTATCTTAATTGTTATGTAGTCAAACAGGCCAGAGTCCTTGGCTATCTCTGAAACTATTGCAACTGAGATTATGATTAGAATGACCCCCCAATCAACAAGATCCAAAGCTGCTTCCAAGTCGGGCATTAGGCCAGTGACTCTCAAAGCAATCAAAGTTGACACTGCCCCACCGAGCGCGGCCAGCGTTCTATGCATTTTCTCAGTTGCAATCAATGCATACGTCACAAGAGTTATTGAGACGAAGACCGCTAGAGTTGCGCCTCCACCGAATGCCGTTGCTATCCCAATAACGGCTGCCATCAAGATTATGAAGATATAGGGCTGAATTCTGATCCAGGTTTCCCTTGTGAATCTACGTACTTTCTTTGGCAATTGTGAGGCCATTATATCATCTTCTTTGAGTTTTTCATCCATCGATTGCATGTGAAGTTATTTAGTTAATTTTCGATCCGCATGCGAAATTCTTAACTAGTTCCTGAATCTTACGCCAACGTAGAACCAAAAACCCGTATAAGGGTTTTGTTGGTCATAGGAAAGAGAGGAGTATAAAAGTCGGTAATAAGGAGTTGAATCTGAAATGAAGGAAGTCGTTATAGCGGACTATTTGCGAACACCTTTTTCGCGTTCTCGCCCAAAGGAACCTGAGAAAGATAAGTTCAACAAATTCCGCATGGATGAGCTATGCGCTCGATTAGTAGGCAAACTCATTGAGAGGACAAGGATAAACCCACTTGAGATCGGAGACATCATCACTGGCTGTGCTCTTGGAGTCGGAGAACAGTGGCTCTACGGAGGAAGAATGATACCGCTCTTGGCGGGTCTCCCTGTAGAAGTTCCCGCAACATCATGTGACCGGCAATGCGGATCGTCCATGACCGCCATGCATATAGGTGCAATGGAAATCATGACAGGCAACTCCGACTTAGTCATTGCAGCAGGCCTTGAACACATGACACATGTTCCCATGGCGGATAACCCCCACTTTCTGCCAAACTTGAACATCCTAAAGCAAGCGAAGTACGACATGACAACAGGCTTCAGTATGGGACTAACAGCAGAGAAGCTATTTACGGTGGCAAAGAAATTCACCAGGAAGGAACTCGACGAATGGAGTGTGAAGTCTCATCAGAAGGCAGCGAAAGCGCTTCAAGAGGGGTATTTCAAGGACGAATTCATGCCTGTTGAAGTCAAGAACCCAGATGGTTCAACTGAGGTTGTTGACAAAGATCTTAGCATCCGACCAGACACAACCCTTGAGGCACTACAGCAACTTCAGCCAGTCTTCAGCAAAAAAGGCGTGATTACTGCAGGAAATTCGTCGCCCCTCAATGCAGGAGCATCAGCGCTGGTGTTGATGTCTCGTGAGAAAGCGGAGAAGCATGGAATAGAGCCAATGGCAACCATCAAATCTATGGGATGGGCAGGCGTGGATCCGAGTATCATGGGTAAAGGAGTTGTGCCAGCAAGTCAAAATGCTCTTAAGAAAGCTGGGCTTGGAGTCCAGGATATTGATTTCTGGGAGATCAACGAAGCCTTCGCAATCGTCACACTATACGGAATGGATCAACTTGGAGTGGATCCAGACAAGGTGAATGTAAAAGGCGGAGCAATAGCAATAGGCCACCCACTTGGCGCAACGGGTGCAAGAATCGTAGGCACACTAGCAAGAATACTCAAGGCTGGGAATGGCAGGTACGGGCTTGCGACAGCATGTATAGGTGGAGGTCAGGGAGTGGCAACTGTGATTGAACGAGAATAGGCCCCGCAAAGATGACTAGCATAGACAGTGGTATGAGATGATGGAATACTCACCGGCGCGAACATGAGCTCACTTACCCTTTTTTACACTTTTCTGATCCGACCAACTGATGTATCTCTTTCATATCGAGGTAGATTCATTAAGAGCAAACATACACGTAAATAGATCCATGAAGATCATCAATATAGAAAAGCCTGTCATCAGCGAATTCTGAGATTCGTCTATTGGGAGATGGGAAAAGAATGAGTCGCACAACAAAAGGTTCCGATGCTAAACCGGATAGAACGATAGACTTGATCGGATTTTATTGCCCGATTCCTGTGCTCAACACTAGAGAAGAAATCGATAAAATGAAGGTTGGACAAGTTCTCGAAGTTCTAGCCGACGATCCCGCTGCGGAAGAGGACATAACGAGGTGGTCAAAGAGATTTGGACAAGAGATACTCTCGTTAGACAAAGAAAAAGATGGCAGACTTCGATTCCTAATCCGAAAAAAGAAATGAGGTGGTAGGAGTGTCAAAAGGGAAAGCAGCACCAAAGAAAGGAAGCGAGAAGAAACAAATGCTACTCTACGTTCAAACGAGTGGTCCAGATACTCCTGAGAGGCTCTACTCACCGTTCATACTCGCGCAGACCGCCGTTGCCATGGGTATAGACGCGATAGTCTACTTCTTAGGCAGAGGAGTCTTGGTTGTAAGAAAGGGTGAAGCTGAGAAAATCAAGGTTGGCAGCTTCCCAACATTGAAGCAAGTCATGGACGACGCAGTGAAAGCAGGAGTCAAACTCATGATTTGCGGACAGAGTTGCCAGTTATTCGGCCTAGATCCAAAAAGTGCCTTTGTACCCGGTGGCAAGGTAGTTGGTGCAGCAACACTCAACGACCAAGTGCTAGAAGCAGATGGAGCAATGTGGTTCTAGAAACCCTATATAGAATTGTGAAAGTGATTGAGCCACTTTGAATGATGATCCACAGAAGCAACCATATAGAATATTAGTGTATTCAATTCTAGTAGACTTGTTCAGGAGGATGTTAAGAGACGAATGGACAAGGTCAGAGAAGGGTCTACATGGATAATTCCGCGGGTCGCCCAGTTGACCCTAGAGTGCTAGAAGAGATGCTGCCGTATTTCACTGAGCGATACGGCAATCCGTCATCAGTTCACAGCATGGGAGTAGAAGCGAAGAGCGCCGTCGAAAACGGCAGGGAAAGAGTTGCTCAGCTAATAGGAAGCACCAATCCGAGAGAGATCGTCTTCACATCAGGCGCAACTGAGTCAAACAACTTGGCTATAAAGGGAGTTGCTTATCGGAACAAGGGTAAAGGTAACCACATAATATCATCACCGATCGAGCACATGTCGATTCTGAATACTCTAAAGTCCCTCGAGAAAGAAGGGTTCCAAGTCACCTACATTGATGTAGACCAGTATGGTATAGTCGACGTAGGTAACCTCGAGTCATCTATAACCAGCAAGACTATTCTCATTACTCTATCCTATGCTAACGGTGAAATCGGGACAATACAGCCGATCGCCGAGATAGGCGAGATGGCTGCAAGAAAAAGTGTGCCACTTCACGTGGACGCTGTGGCCGCCGCTGGCAATGTTCCAGTCAATGTCAAACAAGAGCAGATTGACTTGATGACGATACCTTCCAATGACATGTATGGTCCGAAAGGTATGGGAGCGCTCTACGTAGGCGAGGGCGTCAGAATCCAGCCCATCATCCAAGGCGGAGGACAGGAGATGGGGCTGAGATCAGGAACCGAGAATGTCCCAGGCATCGTTGGCATTGGCAAAGCAGCTGAACTGGCCAAGCTCGAGATGAACGAGGAAGGAAAGAGACTCACTAAGATACGAGACAAACTCATATATGGGTTGCTGGAAAGTGTTGACCACGCATATTTGAACGGACACCCAACAAGGAGAGTTCCTAATAACGCCAACATTAGATTCAGTTATGTTGAAGGAGAGTCCATGATCCTGAACCTTGACATGCTAGGCATCTCCGTTTCATCAGGCTCAGCTTGCACATCAAAGAAACTTGAACCATCTCATGTACTGATCGGAATCGGATGTCGTCATGAAGAAGCACATGGATCTCTTCAATTCAGCTTAGGAAAATCTAATATTGAAAGCGACGTTGACCTCATCCTGGAGAATCTGCCTGACATAGTCAAGAAACTCAGAGCCATGTCACCAAT
>JAUQYT010000051.1 GCA_030587605.1 Candidatus Njordarchaeum guaymasense | reverse complement strand
TATTCTTTTTGAGGAATCTTTGATTCCCCAATGTTTTGGATTCTCAAGAGATTCCCACGCTGGGTCCTTATCGAGAGGCGGCAGCTCTTTAAGTCTCTTGATGATCTCTTCTTCGTTCTCCAGAGCGTAGTCCACCATCAGGCCGACCGCTTCTTGTACGGTGATCTTGATGCCTTCTTGCAGTAGCAACCAGGCAAGAAACTTGTCCACTTTTTCTTTTTTGGCATTCTCGATCTTCACGGTCACAGTCAAGTTTTCCACCAGGAGAAAAGTAGAAAAATACACTTAAATACCTTACTACTAGAATGGTAATCAAGGACGATGAATACTTCTGTAAAGCGGGGAAACGTCAAGTCATTCAAAGTACAGATCTGAAAGTTCATTCCGTGGACCGAGGATGGGATTCGAACTCTCTTTTCTTTCCAGATTTCGTCTATGACAGAGAATCCCTATCGACTGCGAGCGCAAAAGGGAGGGGTCTAGGTCTGAGCCTATAGCCATAGGCTAAAGGATTCTCTAGGGATCATGGTACCCATCTAAGCCGTTGGAACCATACAGTGTCTGCCGTCTGTAGGGTGCCTTCAGAATGCAGCCTCGGCTTTCCGGGTGAGTACACCTCACCTCTCCGCCCTAACCGCAGCAGAGGCTACAGCTCTCCGTAACGGAGATGAGATGGGATTTGAATCGTATCTACGTTGGGGACATCTCCCGTGTAATCCCTTTTTTATTTTCCTAAGGACTCGCAAATAACCCTGGTCCTAAGCGCGATCCTAGAGTCGCATGAACTGTGCGAGGTCAGATTTGAACCTAACTATAGACGAGTTCCGAGTTCTCATAGGGACCCCGAAGAAAAACAGCATTGCTTAAGTATTACTCAACTCAATACAGAAAAGAAGGATGTGTAAATGCAGCCCAATAACTTCATAGAATGCGTAGACTTTCCATGTCAAGATGTGAATAGGAAATGCTATATGGTTCCGAATGTAGAGGTTGAACCGGACAAGATTGAGATACTGATGATTTCAGAAGCGCCTCCTGAGGATTCAAATGATTACTTTTACGCCCCGGGAAATCCTTTCTTTGTACAAACAACTGTACAAGCATTCAATGATGCAGGTCTTGATGTTGCCAGCATGAAAGACGTACTGAATTTAGGAGTATATATCACTACAGCCATAAAATGTGGGAAAACTGCCTATTCAATCTCTCCAGGAACCATAGACAACTGCTCCATCCGCATCTTGGAGAACGAGATGAACCTGTTTCCGAAAACAAAAGCAATCCTGCTTATGGGAGATACTGCCATAAAGGCGATGAATTATGTTGCCAAAAGAAACATAGGTAAAGCAATTATTCCTAGTGGTTCTACATACAAGATAAGAAAGGGTGAATACTTCTATAAACAGTCCAGAGTCTACCCTTCATACCTACAAACAGGCAAAAGCTACCTTATTGAGAAATCAAAAAGAAAGATGATAGCAGAAGACATCAAAGCCGCATTAGAATGTCACTGAGTTGTCTGTCGCTACTTGCATCGCTGGTGCTATCGATCAAATCATGTTCAGATATCGATGACGCAATATGGGAATTTGCTTCTAATTTCAGCAGTCCACTTCTCTTTGAGTTGTTCTTGAACGCCCTTGCCAGTCTTGATTAACATACCTACGCCTAGGGCTCCTGTGCGCACTTTCTCTAGTGCTTCAATGTTCTTACATGTAGTGGTCTCGTTGCATTCGTTGCAATCGGATATTTTCTTTTTCGAGGCGCAGCGTCTGATTTTGCATTCATCGTTGCCGCCGCCTTTCAAGCATCCCGGACATATTGGCAGGTTTTCTATTGATGCCAGTCCTTTCATGAAGTCCCTGGAATCGAAGTCTTTGGAACCCCATTCATCCACACCGTAACCTCTGATGAGCCCTTCATATTTTTTCGTCAACTCTTTCAAGGTTCCATTGCCTACTATACAACTTCCACACCAGAGTCCCCAGTAACCAATTTGATTCTTCACATTCTCGAAAGGTTTAGCCTGCACTTCATGTAACCCCCGGCAAATCTTACCGGGTAATCAGCAACAAGCACGATATAAAGACACCGCAAACATGAGTGCACGTATTGTTATTGATGAACCCGTCCCACGATTGCGAATTCCTGAAATCTGGATTCGAGTACGTCTGCGACATGGAAAGCCTCAAGCTCTTCAGAAAACGCAAGTGAGTCTCAGGGTTTATGCTTGGAAGCCGGGGATGGGGTTTGAACTCAAGAGACTCTGGAGATATCCCCCGAAAATTCCCTTCTTCTCTGTAGTTATGACCCTGGCGCATGTCATCGTTTGAGCAAGAAGAATTCTTCTTAATATTTGATTTTGATTGAGCACCCTTGGATTCTTACGTACCATTGCTTTGTAAGTCTCGGGCGGGTTAGCCCAAGTCAAGCAGTTCTTATTTCCTCCACTTGTACCTACATAGTGTCCGGTTATTTGAAAACTGATGTAGCCGCGTCTTCTGTTAGATCTTCAGTTGATATAGTTCTTTTGGGTTATAATAGAACCACTGCCTAGCTATCTCAATAGCTTCGTTCTCGGTCATGAGTCCGTCTTCAATTCTATGTCTCAGAACTCTGGCGATGTCTTCTCGAGCCATCACAAGGTGACCATAGACTTTCTCCACTGGTAAACTATAGTCGCCGCCGAAGGCAATGATCTTATTGATGGGCACGAGGTCAATTAGCTCATCCATAGCCGAGCATGCGATCTTTGGAGAAATTACGTGGCACCAACATAGATTAAGCCAGACATTTGGAAAGTTCTTCCCCATTATAGCGGTTTCTCTGACATATGGTATCCCCATATGGTAGATGTCGAACCGTGTTCCAGGATGCCTGCCCAAAATCGGGATCATATGCTGGGGATCTAAGAGTCGGAAGTCGCCCCACATTCCAGTGTGAACGGCAACAATCAATCCGAGCTCCGCAGCCATGTCT
This sequence comes from Candidatus Njordarchaeum guaymasense, assembly GCA_030587605.1. Classification (GTDB taxonomy): domain Archaea; phylum Asgardarchaeota; class Njordarchaeia; order Njordarchaeales; family Njordarchaeaceae; genus Njordarchaeum; species Njordarchaeum guaymasense. Next base: position 895 of record JAUQYT010000051.1, on the reverse strand, counting down.
AACACTTCTTCCATGAGGTAAGAGTAAAGCGGGCTCATTTCTGGGAGCTCCTTCTCTTCATCCCGCATTAACTTGTCAAAAAGGGCGACAGCTTGACTCCTTTCCCTAGCGCTGTAGGGTCTAGATGACATCTTAATCCCAACAACACCTTCAGACTTCCATTTTTCCAAACCTCTTCTAATCAGTTCTAGATAATCGTCCAATGTCTTAACCTTTACAGCAAGGTTTACGGCACGTTCTTCTATGGATTTTTTCGATCGAATGGCAGCATACGTATCGAGAGGCATTAACGGCACCAGTAGGTCAAGGTCATAGTCAGTTCGATTAGCTTGGGTCAAGGCAACCCGAATCTTGCATTTCTCACGCAGTATCCGATGATAAATGCCGGGAGTATTTCCATTTGATATTCGTTCTGAAAGGGCTTTGTAATTTCTTTCACTAATATCGTCGAAGCCGTAAAATTCTTTGGCTGCTATGAAGGCGGGTCGGGCATAGGCGCCGTATCTAATGGGCTTCAGATATGGACTGAACATCTCCCAACGCTTCTCAATCGGGATTGCTGGGTTGTGAATCTTATCCCAAGATTCTTGAGGCATCCCAGAGGCTAAGAGGTCAACTCTGGTGTAGTGGCTGAAAAGTGTAAAGACATCTACCTTCTGCTCCAGGCGAACCTTTTCGGGAGGTAGATGCTCGTGAGCATCCACTATCTCGAACTCTTCGATAGCCTTCAGAATGCTCTCCTCACCTGGTGAAAGTTTCATAAAAAATGCTCTCGCTTCAATTGGTATTTAAGGTTTTGTATAACATGTTACCTCCTAGGCAAGGTCTTAAAATTTGCGGATTTGTCCTTGGCTCTTTTAGGCGCTATCCCATGCGCTACTAGTTGTATCCCTAA
>JAUQYT010000029.1 GCA_030587605.1 Candidatus Njordarchaeum guaymasense | reverse complement strand
CAAGAAACAAGGCGAGGGTTTGCATGACGGTGGAAGGGCAGAGGATTTTGCCACGAGTAAGTCATAATTGTCCGTCGTTCACCATCCCGAATGGATATGAATGGACATACATTTCTAAGTTGAACTGAGAATTGGGACTCAAAATGTGACGATTCTCACAACTGGAATCACGTATCCTTTCCGTCCTTTGAAGGAACACTCATGTCCTTGGTTTTCCTCTTTTTTTGGTTGCTCCTTCCTTCTTCGGCTTGGTCTAGCCTTTTCATTTTCCTTCGTTTTTGACGCAACTTTCTCAAGAGACCAGTTAAGGAGAATTCCTGTCAGAATAATTGTGAGGACAATTGACACTATGACTGGTAAATCGCCACCTGCGAGCCCCAATATCGTTGGACCCAATATTATGCCTAGCACTCCACCGGCAATTGTGACTATGATTTTTCCAGCGAAAAAGGACAGGAGGAACTTGACCCAACTGTACTTCATTAGTGCTACCGTGACTACAACTGGCTCATCTGGTATTGGCGTGGACGCTGCCAAGAACACTGCAAATGATGCCCATCGCCCAACTTTTCCTCTCGCATGCTCTAACCCCCTTTTACGTTGCTCACTCAATAAGCGGCGTGATTGCAGTAAAATGTAATAATGTACAGCTTTTGCCAATGAGACCCCTATCGAAATCGCCAAGGACACCATGAGTACATTTAGAACCAGCGCCACTGGGGGAACTTGATCCAGAGGAACACCCCAAGGCCAAAACATGGTAATCAAAAAAGCTATCACCATGTTAGACGGTCCGAAGAATGGTATTATCCCCAAGCCGAGTCCTATGAGAAACACGCCAAAGTAGCCGAAGACTAGAAGTTCCGCACCAGGCGGCGGAGGCGGCATCGCCATGATGATCAAGCCCTACGTAAATAGGATGTCAGGTGACTGGAATAGATTTCCTTGATCTACGTACCTACTTAGTATGGTTAGTACCCTCTTGAAGATTTAAGGAACATGTTCTCCCTTTTGTTATTTGTTGCCGAGTTCGCAGTCTTCGCGATCGCTCACTTTATTCCAGTTGCGTCGAGTCGGGTTTGGTTGTTGATAGTTGAAGTCACGGAATCTTTTCTGTCTGTGACTTTTTCAGGATCAGGACTTTTGAGTCCTCTTTCCTCACGAGTTCCACGAATTTATCTGGGCATTCGGTGTGAATTGGTACCAGTATTCTTGGTTTGATTCTATCAACGATCTTGCCTATGTCTCCAGGCGGAGCGTGACCTGATGCATGGATCTGGTGAAACTCCATTGCGAAGTGTCTTAGCCAGTTTTTCTGTATTTCTTCATCTACTGCTTCAAGTTCCGAGTGGGGTTCACTCATCGAGTAAATGTAGTGTCCGCCTGGATCAGGTCTAACATCAATTAATTCCGTGAAGTCCTTTGGTTCGATGGCAACTATGACTCTAGACTGATTGTCATGAATATACTTGTGGTCAACGGCTTTATTCAGGTATGGTCTTTCCCACTTGTAATAATCCTTTTCTTCGTAGGCGCCTGTCTTCTTTCGCTTCTTGTAAACGAGTACGTTTTCGTCGGACAATACATCTGGGACAGTCAGGTGAATATCCTCTTTCAATTTGGTTAGAAGCAGGGCGGTCTTTATGGTTATTACGAACTTCCGGTTGTTAGCTACAGCAACTGAATAAAACGTGTTTATTCTGTCGATATCCCTGCCATAGAAAGATGTTGTAACGAGGTTCGAGGTATGGGATACAACTCTGTTTGTTGTCTCTTGCACTTCCATTTCACTGTGTAGTTTAGGCGACTCCTTCTGACCTAGCCTCGTTCCCTCGCATAGCAAGATGAGAGGACGCTGTTCAGCAGCTTTGCTGACGAATTCATTGGTCATGTGTGCTACCGGGCCATGGAGCCTCAGGTCACCTGTGTAGACAATGGTTCCCTCGGTTGTGTGGATGATGAACCCATAGGCGCCCGGGATTGAGTGGTCAACGTGTATTGGTTCAACCTCAATGTTGTCTGCTCTTATTTTTACCCCTGTTCTGAAGCCTTTGAGAGAAGAAAGATTGATGTCAATGGCTCCTGATTCACTGAGGGCGCTTAGGATTATCTCGGAAGTCTCTCCGCAATAGACGGGGATAGATCCGTCTAAGAAATGAACGTAACCAACATGATCTGCATGTGCGTGCGATAGGAATAGTCCCTGGTATTCAGCTGGTCTGTATGGGATCTCCGTTTGTTTGATCTGTTCCTCAGCGTAGAGCCCTTGCAGTTTTGGCAGCAAGTCGAACTCTAGGTAATCTCCTATGCCATTTACCTTGCGTGGAGATATGCCTCCGTTGAAATACTGTGCTTCGGCATTGAAGCTTACGCCAAAGTCCAAGAATACCTTCGTGTCTCGGTCTTGGATGAGTATCTTATTCCCACCTATTTCGAAGACTCCACCATAGGCAGTCAATCTAACCATCCTAGCTCACCTACGAAGCGGAAATCAGGAACTGACGACTAAATGGGAAGATCCATTTGTTGTTCCACAAACGCTGTATTCCTGTGACACTGAATAGACAAGACTGTCAGAAAAGGGTGACGCCCAGATAGTGTCTGTTCTAGTGAATAATGTCCATAACCCGCTTCCTGCATATGCGCGACGAAACGGTTGATCCTATTAGAAAAGCTGAGAACAGCAGGATAAGCAAAGCTGCTATTGAAACTAGGATTGATGATGGCACCGCTACTGCCGATGGTATGAAGAACCAAAGCGATATTATGAGACCAGAGATTATGCCAGCGATGCTAGGCCATATTGAGACTATGATGCCTTGCATAATTATTGTCTTCCTGAGATGTCTTGGGGAGGCCCCTATTCCGCGCATGACTCCGAAGTCCTGCTTGTTTGTTTCGAAGCTGAGACTCATGTAGCTGACTATGCTCAAAATTAGGGTTAGCAGAAGAAGTATAATGGGTAAGAGGGCTGCAAGCCAGATTGAGTGTATGAAGTTTATTGCGTTAAGAACAGTTGTTCCCATGGGGAAAACTGAGAGGCCATGGGCGCTAGCAAATTGTTGTATAAGTGAGAGCGTTGTCGCGTACTCATCTGGGTCGCACCTTACGAGTGCCATATTATATCCATGGAACCCTAGGAGCGAACCGAGGACATCGTGTAGCATGTACACAGTCCATCCAGAGTTCACTGGGTCCAGTGCTGTGCCTACTATTGCGAATTCCTTCCCAATAATCTTGGCTTTCTCTATAGTTGTGTCCTGAAAGATAGATTCAAGTGAGTCTCCTATAACTATCGAGGAATATGCTCTCGGAATAGGCGGGCGGTCGCTGGAGTTAATGAATCTGCCCAAGATGAGCCAGTCACTGATCACCTTTTCTGGCTCAACGCCTGTTACCAGAACGCTAGCCTTTCTGTCATCACCAATTATCTGGTATTCTTTCTGTTCCTCACTTGGAAGTATCGTGACCTTTACCTCAAGGAGCTGAGTTTCATGAATGAGACGTGGATCGACTCCAATCACGCCAGGCAGCGAACCTATTTGCGATATGACGGACGCGTTGATTTCGTAATCTGGTTTCAGGTAGTTGAAGCTGGGATTATATGAGGGTGATGCTTGGAAACCGACGAGGCTTGAGTACTGAGTCCACATCTCTTGGTGCCCAACGAAGATGAATTCTTGGTTTATTGCATGGTTAACGTAATTTACTGGAGTCTGGTCTCCCACGACTCCGCCCAATATTATTGACGATGTCAAGATAATTGACAGAAATATGCATGTAGATAGTCTCATTGCGAGTGGTCTTGTTCTTCTCACATTCCTGAAGGCCATTCTAAGAGGAGATCCGGGTTTGCTGATTCTCTTCTCCAACCAACCTTCGGATCTCAGAAGTTCAACGTCGCGAATCTGAGTGGAGAAGACTTGTGCAACCCGCAACCTTGCAGCCTTGGCAACATGTCTGTGGCTGAAAACCGTGCAAAGTGCAACTAGGATTACCAGTGCGCCCAACAGTTGAACTATTGGTATCGAGAACTGTAAAGTCGATCCAAGTAGGAAGGTCAGGATGAAGAAGCTCACAACATACACTCCTATGCCAATGATTATGCTGAGCCCTCCTACTAGGGACGATAGTTGGATGACTTGTGTCATAAAGTGGGAATAGATTTTGTGGATGCTGCCACCTGACGCCTTCAGAATGGCAATGTCTTTAGAACGATGGTCCATCATTGTGGTAGTCAGATTGGTAAATGTTATCAGGGAGAGGAGGAGCGAGAAGGTTATCGTTACCACAGTGAAGGTTGAGAATATTCCTCTGAATCCGACAGATGCATGAGTCAACGTACTTGCGTCAATGTGTGCACCTATAGTGGCGCCCAACGCAATTACGAAGGTTGCAGTAGCAAAAGAAGTCATAGCGCCTAGTATGCTGAAGAAGTGCCGGTTTTTCGATCGCCACAGATCTCTAAGTGAACTAACTGGCATTCCTAGTCCTCCAAGCTAGCACAGCTTCCCATCCGCGAGGTGCAGTGTCCTATTAGCTAAGTTGAGAATACTTTCATCGTGCGTCACCACGATGATGGTCTTACGACGACGCTTGAGTTCTTTCAGGATGTCTATTATCTTGTGCTGTGATGTGGCGTCGAGGTTTCCTGTTGGTTCATCGGCTAATAGAATTGGAGGGTCATTCGCTAGTGCTCTTGCGAATGCGAGACGTTGTTGCTCACCCCCGCTGAGCTGTGCTGGCAAGTGTCGAGCTCTGTCTGTTAGCCCAACTCGCTTCAGAAGACCCTTGGCCACCTTCGTTGCCTTTTCGACATCCTTTCCACTGATTTCAACTGGAAACTCGATGTTCTCGATCGCAGTGAAAGTCGAGATCAGGTTGTAGTGTTGAAACACGAAGCCGATATTGAGAGAACGGAACGTTGAAAGAAAGTCTTCGTCTGCATCATCGACCCTTGTCCCCAGTACTGTGACTGTACCAGTTGTTGGAGTATCTAGCCCACCAACAATATTGAGCAGGGTAGTTTTGCCTGATCCCGATGGACCCTGTACAACAACAAATTCAGATTCATCTATTCCCAAGTTGATTTTGCGTAGAGCTACTATTTTTTCCTCGCCGAGGCGGTAGACTTTGGAAACATCTTCAAGCGTGATCAATTCTCCGTTCAAATAAAAGCCACTCTCCCCGCTCATTATACTCAATTCTCTAGCAGAAGAATACTGAGTCGCGAAGCGACTAGGAGACTATGTTTCACCTATGCAAGATGACTGCTCACTGATAGATGATTCGTAGGAGCTATTTATAAAGTGTAGTGGGATGATTAGATTCTTAGGTGTGAAGAAGAAATCCTCCTAAATATGTAGAGACTAGGAACGCTCCTCCGCATTTCCTATGGTGGCCAGTTTCTAGTTGGACTCTCCATTCCTACACCTATGAACCTATTTCTTGGAACGTCGAAGCTCACAATGGTATTGGCGCCTATTGCGCTGTCGGGCCCTATTGTGACTCCTGGCATTATTGTGACTCCTATTCCCGTTCTGACATTGTCCCCTATCAAAGCACCTAGCTTCTTTCTTCCACTGCTGACGCGCTGACCTTTGACTGCTACGAAGATGGTTTTTTCATCCAGTCGTAGATTCGCAGTTATAGTACCAGCACCGAAATTCACGTTTTCTCCGATGATGCTGTCACCAACATAGGATAGATGGGGGATGCGAGTCTTGTCCATAACTATGCTATTCTTTATTTCGCAAGCATTCCCTATCCGACACTTGTTACCTATCGACGTACAAGAGCGAATGTATGTGTTGGGACCGATGTCGCAGTTGTCCCCAATGATTACTGGTCCCTCGATGTATGTCCCAGTCCGAACGATGGAATTTCCTCCTATTTTAACTGGCGGCTTTATGGTGACGTTGTTTTCAGTTATCCCTTCAAGAGAATATTCTTTGTCATGCTCTTTCATCAATAGTTCATTCGCTTCTAGGAGGTCCCATGGTTGACCTATATGCGCCCACCAATCTTCAATCTCATGCACCGTCACTCTTCCACTCATACGATCTATGAGGTGTTGTATTGATTCCGTTATTTCGTATTCTCCTCTGCTTGATCTCGAAGTTCTCTTTATTGCTCCGAATATCTTGCTGGAGAATACGTATATTCCACAGTTTGCCAGATTACTCTGCGTTTGACCTGGAGCTGGCTTTTCGATTATCTTAGTGACTTCGTGATGACTAGTTGATTCCACGATTCCGAACTGGGACGGATACTCTACCCGGTATGCAGCGACCGTAGCTTCAGGGGTTTCAGCAGAGTAGCTTGCAACCAGCTTCTTGTAGTCTTCGCGCCTAACCAGTACGTCTCCATTGGATAATATGAAATCCTCATGACCTACATAATCTTCGACCAAGGATGCCGCATCTGCTGTGCCACCAGGCTTTTTCTGCTCGATGTAGCTGAGTTCAATTTCGAACTTTGAACCATCACCGAAAAACATCCTTATTTTCTCCTGTAAGTAACCCACAACCATACAGACCTCATTTATCCCCGATGCCCTGAACGACTCCACGATATTCTGCAAAATTGGTTTGCCTGCAACGGGTAACATTACTTTCGGTCTCGTAAGGCTTAGAGGCTGTAACCTGACGCCCTCCCCTGCTGCCAATATTACTCCTTTCAAGGATCGATCACCAGACTAGTCCTTGGGGAATCCTGCTATGAAAGTCGTAGGTTCTGGGTTACTGCATATCATATACTCTTTACATACTAATGAGAATTTAGGTGATACCACTCAACACTGAAAAAGGGAATGATTGAGAGGGTGAACCTTGGACAGGTTCAACGACTCCCTAGGGCAGGAACGGTAGGAATGGTACAAAGGCATTCAAGACCAACATTGCGAGCACGACGTCTACGATTCCATTGAGGGTGAGCCAAAGGCGTGTGGGCGTTTTCTCTATCGTTTTTCTCAGTTTCATTTTTGCTCCCTTGCGTCGCTTCTTGCCCTGCTCCGCCTCTGGAATCTTGAAAGGTAAGTGTATAAGGTAGGTTCCTACGAATTTCTTGTAGATCTCTTGTCCAGTCACACCCTCTACTAGCCAGAGTGCTGGTGCCTGAAGCCCGCCGTATGCTTTCTGACCCTTCAGCATCTTGCCTGCGCCAGCCCAGACGGGGAAAAGATCAAGGAACATGTGACTCGCGTGTCCTAAGAACATGAAGAACAGTATAGGAGCGAAAGTTACGTAGGGGGGCAACGGAGAGATAAGCCTGACTACTATAAACATAGCAAGTGGAATCAATGATGAATGTGTGATTATGTCTCTATGAGAAAACAGCCTGTCTGCAAGCTGATCGTAATCTGGAAGTTCGGCACCGAACATCGAAAAACCAAAGCCTATCAGTATCCAAGGAATGTATTGGTATATCGTTGCTATTGGCATGTAGGCGACGAAAAGTATGGCGAAAACTAAGTATACTATGAATCCGAATGCCATGTGCCAGGTTCTGTTTGCCATTTTGTCGATAACTCCATCCTGATTATTGAGGAATATCTTGTGCGGTCATCCGTTAAAAAGATTATCTTGAAATTGCGCTAGACAAGTCACTTCATTTGGGTGTCCGAAAATTGAGTGATTCAGGTGGCATCTCCAAGAATTAGGAAGGAATAATATGATGAGCTGTTCGTGTGATTCGAATGAGGATTATGTTTAAAAGATTTCAATCTGTTACTTTGTTCGTCAGCTATTCTCTGGAAATACCGTCACTTGAAAGGTGACTCGGTTGAAGGACGGAATCACAATAGCCTCGTCTGGCAAAGGTGGCGTCGGTAAAACATCCTTCATGGCGCTGGTGTTGAAGTCATTTCTGCACGATGGGTTAAATGGCATCCTCGTTGTCGATGCCGATCCTGACGCCAACATGCGCGAAGTCCTAAACGTCAATGTCAAGGGAACTGTGGCAATGGCTGTGCACGAGTTGAAGGATAAGATTGATACTCTACCCAAGGACTTCAATAAGGATGCCTTCCTTGAAACCAAGATATTTGGCTTGCTACATGAGGGCGAAAAGTTTGACCTACTCGTGATGGGAGCAGTGGAGAAAGAAGGATGCTTTTGCATGCCTAACGTCATGCTGGCGAACATAGTTGACACTCTTGCTAAGAACTACCGCATGGTGATCATGGATCTGCCAGCAGGCCTAGAACATATAACTAGAAGAACTTCCCGCAACGTAGATCTAATGTATGTTCTTACGGATTCTTCAAGGATGGGTCTGGAAACCGCCGCTCGGATAAAGAAGTTTACTGAGAAGATCGAGAAAAACAAGGTTGAGAAGATAGTTCTTATAGGTAACCGTATATCGCCGGAGATCGGAGAGAGGATCAAGGCTAAAGCTGAAGAGATAGGAGCCGAATATGGAGGGTCAGTACCCGACGACGAGGTACTAGCAAAGCATAATATGGAAGGGCGTTCACTGCTTGAACTGCCCGAGGATTCAGAGGCGTTTCAAGCCATCAGAAGGATTCTGTCAGAGGAACCGTTACTAAACTGAATCGTCACCAATCGTAGGGATCAGAGGGGCAACACTATGCAGCAAAACAAAGAGAGCACCGCCACTCATTCAACTCACCAGCAAAGCGGTCCAATAAACGTCGATCACAAGGACGAGAGCGAACGCTCAACGAGGCCCTGCTACCAATGTGGCACCTGCACAGGAGGATGCCCCATTGCCAAGAGGAATGCCGAGTTCAATCCCAGAAGGATCGTTCAAAGATTTCTCATGAAACGCGAAGATAGGATACCAAGTTCAAGTATATGGTTATGTCTGCTCTGCCACACGTGCATAGAGCGATGTCCCCAGGAGGTCAAACCCTCTCACGTAATAGTGGCCTTGCGGAACAAGGCAACTCAAGACGGAGATGTGAAAGATTACATCAGAGAGGAGCTAAATCAGATATATGCCACGGGCTGGACAATTCCATCAATGCCAGCAATAGCTAAGCGAAGGGAAACACTTCGTCTTCCTCCCGCGCCTACTACCAACGTAGACGAAGTACGCAACATAATCAAGGCAATGGGACTAGACAGGTTCCTTGGAGACAGGAAGGAGGGAGAAGCTGAGAAATGAAGGAATACGCACTATTCCTTGGCTGCATGATCCCTCTTAGGTTGCCGAACATGGAGGCTTCCGCAAGAAAAGTGCTGGAAGCATTGGACGTCAAGCTACTAGACATGATGGAAGCTAGCTGCTGCCCAGACCCGATAGGAATTCAGTCTCTCGATTATGCCACATGGCTGTCGCTAGGAGCGAGAAACATCACGATAGCCGAGGACATGAATCTCGATGTACTTACGCTTTGTAACGGTTGCTTTGAAACACTAAAGACTGTGAATGAGATTCTGAAAAAAGACGGGTCGCTCAGAGAAAAGGTAAACACTGTACTGAGCGGGTTAGGTAGGAGTTTCAAAGGGAAGGTCGAGGTCAAGCATCTGATTGAAGTCCTATACAAGGATGTTGGTGTCAGGAAGATCAAGGAGAATGTTGTAACTGACCTGGCCGGAGTCAACGCGGCTGCTCACTATGGTTGCCATGTTCTTCGACCAAGTTCAATACTCAAAGTCGATAACCCAAACGAACCACGCATCTTGGATGAGCTAGTTGAGGCAACTGGTGCCCGTAGTGTGCCATACCTGAAGAAAACGCTTTGCTGTGGGGCCACAATAAGAGGAACAAGTAAAGATACTTCACTGGACCTGACTTACGAGAAGATTAAGCAAGCTAAACGTTCACATGCAGACTGCTTTCTTGTGCTTTGTCCAACTTGTTTCAATCAATTTGACACTGGGCAAGTCGAGCTAAGGAGTTCCGGAAAAGGAGACTCAAGCCTTCCAGTACTTTACCTCCCTGAGCTACTTGGTATAGCATTCGGAATGAATGCCGAAGAATTGGGGCTAGGTCTACACAAAATAAAAACCAAGAGTCTTCTCGACAAAGTCTTCCAATGAAACGAGCGGCTTTTGCTGATAGCGATTTGTTGCCTCTAAATGTATGAAACGTAAAACTGGTTGTCATTCTTTTTTGAACTGATCCAAGTGGAAGCACTGCACAGACAGCAAGAGATAACTAGCTGAAACTCCAAAGCAAAGAGTCATTCAATATACGGGTTGTTTGAACACCGAGGTTGAACATGAAAATATATAAATGGCTGGTAACGGTTAAAATGAAGACGTTCTCAATATTATCCGACCTATTTACTTAGCACAATCAACTTGGAAGGTAAGTAGTTATGACAAATGATTCTGATCTTCGAATTGGGGTTTACGTATGTCATTGTGGAACAAACATCGCCGGCGTGATCAACGTCAAGGAACTTGCAGAGTATTCTTCAAAGTTGCCCAACGTTCTGATAGCTAAGGAGTACAGATTCATGTGCAGTGACCCGGGTCAGGAAATGATAAAGAATGACATCAAAGAACACAAGTTGAATCGTGTGGTCGTCGCTGCTTGTAGTCCATTGATGCACGAGCCGACTTTCAGGAATGCAATTAGGGGGGCTGGAGTCAACCCGTACCTGTTTGAACAAGCTAACATTAGAGAGCATGACACTTGGTGCCATATGCATGAGCCTGAGAAAGCCATGCAAATAGCTAAGGACTTGATGCGGTCCGCTGTGGCCAAGGTTTCGAAGATGGAGCCCCTTGAAATAGTTGAGGTTCCTGTGAAGAGGAGCGCTCTTATTATTGGTGGAGGCATAGCGGGTATCTCCGCTGCCCTAGATTTGGCTGATGCTGGTTTTGAAGTTCACCTAGTTGAAAAGAACACTACCATTGGTGGACGAATGATTCAGCTTGACAAAACCTTCCCAACGATGGATTGCTCAGCATGCATACTTACACCCAAGATGACAGGAGTTGGGCGCCATCCGAACATAAAGCTTTACGCATATTCGGAAGTCAAAAGCATGGAAGGCTACGTTGGAAACTTCAAAGCCAAGATAATTAGGAAACCAAGATACGTTATCGAATCCAAGTGCAACGGGTGCGGCAAGTGCGAAGAGGTATGCCCTGTCTATGTCCCTAATGAATTTGAATTAGGACTGAAACCAAGGAGAGCGATCTACATAGCTTTCCCACAAGCTGTCCCGAACAAGTACACCATTGATATGGATAAATGTATGAAGTGTAAACTCTGTGTCAAAGCCTGTGAACCTGAGGCCATTGACTTTAACCAGCAACCAGTCGAAGAAGAGATCGAGGCTGGAACAATCATAACTGCAACAGGCTACGACCCATACGATCCGACAGGAGACTACGGGTTCGGAACCTACGAAAACGTTGTAACTGGGCTACAAGTAGAAAGAATGCTCAGCGCATTTGGACCCACTGGTGGTGAAGTTGTCAGACCATCAGACCTAAAGGTTCCAAAGACGGTCGTATTTATTCAATGTGTCGGATCGAGAAACTTCAGAAAGAACAGTTACTGTTCAAGAGTCTGCTGCATGTACGCAATGAAACATGCTAGGCAACTCAAGGAACACCACCCAGAGACGGATGCCTATGTACTCTACATGGATGTTCGCGCATTTGGAAAGGGCTATGAGGAATTCTATGAACGTGCCCAAAGAGAGTATGGTATAAACTACGTCCGAGGTAGGGCCGCGGAAGTCCTAGAAGACCCCGTAACCAAGAACTTGATAGTCAGGGCTGAAAGTACTGAACTTGGAAGACCGATTGAGCTAGATGCAGACCTCGTTGTGCTCAGCGTGGGGCTCGTACCGAGGAAGGATGTAGAGGAAGTTCAACACCTACTTAAGATATCGCGTAGCACTGATGGGTTCTATCTCGAGGCTCACCCCAAGCTTAGGCCAGTCGACACCCTTACTGATGGAGTTTTCGTGGCTGGCGCCGCACAAGGGCCAAAAGACATACCTGACGCCGTTGCCCAAGCAAAAGGCGCTGCTTCAGGTGCAGCTTCCCTCATGTCTAAAGGGAAAGTCGAAGTGGAGCCGTTCTACAGTGTTGTTAACACTGACAAGTGTAGTGGATGTCTGTCTTGCATAGCGATGTGTCCTTATGGTGCAATATCGATAGAGGATGGGAAAGCTAAGATTAACAGCGTGTTGTGCAAGGGATGCGGATGCTGCGTCGCAACGTGCCCAAGCGGCTCAATAACTCAGAACCAGTTCAAGGACTCACAGATCTTTGCTCAGATAGAAGCACTGCTGGCTGAGAGGTAGGACCAGCAGGACAGGAGGATTACTCAATGAAGGACAGTAAGGAGAAAAGCGAAGGATTTGAACCGTATGTTCTAGGTCTTGTGTGCAATTGGTGCACCTACGCTGGCGCAGACATGGCTGGAACCAGCAGGATCCAGTACCCGCCAAACTTACGGCTCGTTCGAGTGATGTGTACAAGCCGTCTCGACCCCACATTTGTGATCAGAGGGTTAGAGCTTGGCGCGGATGGCGTTCTCGTCTCTGGGTGCCACCCTGGTGATTGCCACTATGTTAACGGGAACTACAAGACAGAGCGGCGCATACATCTTCTAACAAAACTCATTCAACAAGCGGGGCTGGAACCAGAGCGTATTCGACTCGAGTGGATTTCGGCAAGTGAGGGAAGCAAGCTCGCCGAGGTCATGAAGGACTATGTACAGGTTCTCAAGAAAATCGGGTCCAACCCACTCAGAAATAGCAAGGAGAAACACCATGTCGATGATAAGGATTTGTTTGGCAAGGAAGTGAAGTAGGTATGGCTGGCAAAGCGAAAGTTGCCTTTGTGCAATTATCAAGTTGCTGGGGATGTCACCAATCACTTTTGGATCTGCATGAGAAGCTACTCGATGTCATACCTCTACTCGACATCAAGTATTGGGTGGCTGCGGTAGATTTCAAGGTCTATGATCTTAAAAAGTTGCCAGATGGTGGACTTGACGCCGCATTTGTTGAAGGCCTATGCCGGACTGAGGAGGACGTGCACCTCCTTAAGCTGTCCCGAGAAAAAGCAAAGGCATTGGTCGCATTTGGTTCATGCTCTTCCTTTGGAGGAGTTCCAAGCATAGCTAATCTTTTCCCGAAGAATGAACTCCTTGAAAGAAAGTACTTGAAGGCTGAAACAGTCATCGATAGGAACACGATTCCCTCAGAAAACTTGCCTCAGATAACTAACTTCGTTCCTCGAAATGATCAAATAGTCAAGGCTGACGTTTATCTACCTGGTTGCCCTCCGACTTCCCAAGAAATTGCAAACGCAGTTCTAGCACTCCTCAGCGGTAAGCCTGTTGAGCATTCGATCAAAACCATTTGTGATGAGTGCGAGAGAAAGAAGGAGGAGAAGAACGTAAAAGAGTTCCGCAGGGACTTTGAGGGAAAGCCTGACCCAGAGAAATGCCTGATAAACCAAGGATATCTCTGCATGGGAGCAGGAACACGAGCCGGGTGTGGGGCCCAATGTCCGAACGCAAACCACCCGTGCAAGGGATGCAGCGGCCCACCCGAAGGCGTAACAGACCAAGCAGCGAAGCTCATTGGAACGTTTGGCGGAATAGCGGACATGGAGCCACAGAAGCTCCTTGATGTATTCAGAGATCCCGTAGGACAACTCTACAAGTTCACTTACGCCTCATCCCCCCTATCCAAGCTTAGGAGTGTGAACAAAGGTGAAAAGTAAGACTTCTCCTATCAAGGGTGGAAAAGAACCCGCTGATGCCAAGAAGGAAACCGAGATCAAGATTGACCCCATCACGCGACTTGAAGGTCACGGTGAGATCAGAATCAAGCTCAGCAAAGGCAAGGTCTCAAGCGTACAGTTCAACGTGACCTCTGCGAGATTCTTCGAGAAGTTTCTTGAGGGAAGGCTAGCTGAAGACGCTCGAATCATAGCGCCAAGGATCTGTGGCATATGCCCAGAGCCACACCACTTGGCCTCCGTGAAAGCTGTTGAAGATGCTTGGGGTGTCAATCCACCTCCAGCAGCAAAGAAGCTTAGAGAATTACTCTTACTAGGAAAGCAAATCAGTAGTCATCCGCTTCATTTATACGTGCTCGCTGCGCCTGACTTCCTTCTAGGACCTTTCGCGCCACCTGAAGCACGTAATATAGTAACCATTGTCAATAAGATGCCCGACGCCGCCAAGAAAGCCATCGAACTTATGAAACACGGGCAAGAGTTATGCGCCACAGTTGGAGGAAAAGCTGTTCACCCTGTTACGGCTATACCAGGCGGGATGACTAAGACACTCAAAGAGGAACAGAGGGATGAGTGGCTCAAGCGAATGGATCGAGCTATGGAGCTTGCCGAGTTTACGTATCAGCTGTTGCTGAAGATTGTACAAGACTACTGGGATGTCGTAACGAAAGTCGGGGTCATCGAGACGTACTATGCCGGATTAGCCAACAATGGGGAACACAACTTCTATGATGGCAGTATAAGAGTAATGTCCCCCTCAGGTAAGATTGAAGCCGAGGTTCCCGCACAGAAATACACCGAGGTCGTAGGGGAAAAAGTTGTTCCGCATTGTTATGCTACGCACATCTTCTACAAGAAAGCTGGCTATCCAGAGGGGATATGGAGAGCCGGACCACTCGCCAGGATTAATGTGGTTGAGAGAATGGCTACGCCACGAGCAAATGAGGCCCTAAAGGAATTTAGAGCCAAGGTTGGAAGACCATGTCACGCAACCTTCGCATATCACTGGGCGAGAGCTATCGAACTACTGGATGCCGTGGGCAAAGCAAAGAAGTTGCTTGAAGACCCAGATATCGTTAGCCGAGACTACAAGTTGGAAAAAGTGGAGCCTCGCGAGGGGTGTGGCGTCGGCGTTGTAGAGGCGCCCAGGGGGCTATTAGTCCACAACTACTGGACAGACAAGTACGGGATAATGACTAAGGCAAACCTGATAGTTGCGACAAACCACAACATAGGAGCAATAGAGAAGTCGCTCAATGTTATCGCAAAGCAGGTAATCGAAGATAAAATACATGAGAAGCTGAAGCTACCGAAACCTATGATTAACGCATAGTTTATGTAAGATATCGAGGTAGAAGAAGCCATGCCAGAAGTGGATGAGAAACTCCTTAACCTGTTGGAGATGGTTGTCCGCTGCTATGATTGCTGACTTTCGTGTGCAGCGCATCTCCTTGTGGTAGACGAAAACAACAAGGAGATCCTGAAGAAAGAGGTTCAGATCGGATCCGGATGAACCAACCGGCGTAAAACCCTGGGAAGGGCGGTCGGCTGGGACGGACCCTTTGCGAGGGTCTTTTCTGAATCTCTTTGCAGCGGATTAAGATAGACCAAGGGCGAAAGTTGATCTATCAACAGATTCTATGTTTGCTCACTTTCCTAAGTGGACGGAATTATGTATTCTGGAGAGCTGACACTTCCTGAACCGACCACTACTCTGTGGTGTTTTTCCTTCGTGATTCTGTTGACGACCATTTCTAAGTTCCCTTTGACTCTAATAAATTGGTTTGGAAAACCGATGTCGGAAAACACGCTTTCGAATGAGACAACTTCTCTTATGTCATTAACCTCCGGTCCTTTCAGTGTTATGAATTCGCCCACTTTGTAGGTCGCGGGGTTAAATATCGCCTCCACGGCGTTGTCGACCCTTGCCTCGATTTCGATTGGACCTTTGCTTCTGAATTCTTTCTCCCCATAGTTTTCACTTATGTCGGAATCCAGTTTGGTTGGATGGATGGAGAAGAACTTCTCCTCGTAGAACCCAAAATTCCATTTCCTTCTCAGAATTAGGGCGGCTGATTCACGGTCAATTGAGAATTGCTTTGCTTTCTTGATGCACCAGTCCTCTTCCTGGCTTCTGTTCAGCTGCCTTAATGGGCCTGCAGGGTTCTTGTATTCTCTGATTAAGGCTTGTTTCACCTGTAACGCGCTTCTGTATCCATAGATCGTGATGTCAACATCGGAAATTTGGACGTTATGGATTCCAAGTAGGATCGAACCCGTAACCCCAAACTTGTCAATAGGGACTACGGCTTTGCCTGTTAAGTACTCTGCCAAATCTACCGCCTTTGACTGAAGTGTATCAAGCGCCTCTTTTTCCTTGGCTAGTTCCATCAGTTTCTCTTCTGGCTTATAGTACTCGTCGATGTCGGAATAGGGAACGGCGGGGAAAGTGATTTTGTTCATGGGATCATGAAACAGGTACTTGCTGTACTTCTTCTTCAGGAAGGAAAACGTCTCGCTCACTGATTTGGCCGAGTAGTAGGGCATCATTCTTTTGAAGTGGAGATTTCCTTTGGCCCATAACCCGCCGTCACTTGGAATATACTTGAGGTAAGCCAGTAGTCGATCAGGGGGATGAGTGTAACCAACGACGCAGAATATCAGGTTTTCCTTAGTTCTTATGAAGTCGCGGTCTTTGGGCTTCCTCAAAGCACTTCCCCCTTTCTCGAAGTTTCTCCTCTACCTCTAAATAATCTCCTAAACTAGCGCTAGGAAATCCTCCTTTTCGCGCCCAATCAATACCCGGGAGTATTCAAGCCCAGATTTGTCGCTGGCGAGCTCAAGTTTCCCTCTTGCGATAATGCGTTCTCCTTTTTTGGCAACCTCACAGAATCGTCCTCTGAAGGATGAGACCTCATCTATCGTAGTTTCCTTTGCTTCTCGCCCCTCAATGACTTCAACGTCACTGATCTTGTAGGCGCACGGGGTAAAGAGTGCTTCGTCATCGTTAGCCACCTTGGCTTTAATGGTTGCCTGACCAAGCGACCTGTAGGTCACATCCCCATAGTTCTCCTTCATCTCGCTCCAGTCCTTGATAAATCGCAGGAAGTATTCACGCTTCTTGAAGACCCCTTGCAGCCTCTTCCTTTTCTCAGTTTTCAGGAAAGAATCCGACTTGGTAAATGTATCTGACGCCCTAAAGCTGAATAGTCTTCTTAGCTCATCTTCATTGTAGGGTCTTACAGACGAACTTGATATTCTGAAGAGAGAGCCGATTGCTTCATGCACTGCTAGACAGTTCCCAGATCCATAGACCATTACATCGATGTCTGACTTCGAAGTTTGAAGGCCGACAAGAACTGAGCCGCTTAACCCCAGCTTGCTGGCAGGTACACTGGCTGATTCCGATAGCATTTCGCAGAATTCCAGTGAGTCCCTTCCGAATTCGTCTAGATTCTCGCGGTCTCTTAACATTTCTGTCAGTTTCTTGGTAGGCTGGTAGAGAACAGCTATGTCCCTTAGCGGGACGCCCTGCATGATCGAGTCGTAAACCTTGTCAAAATAAACGTATGTTGGGAACCTTTCCATAAGGACACTGAACCTTTCGTCCAGCGAGTACACCTTCTGGAACTTCACCCCATTCCTCGTTCTTTCACCAGTTTCTGAAGGGTAGTACCTTAGGAAGGCTATGACTCTTCCAGGAGGGTGGAGAAGTCCTTTGACGTCGAAAATCAAGCCTTGGCGCGTTTCGAGAAAGTCTCCCTCCCTGAAGCGCCTCAGAGAAGTCAGCATGGATTCCCCCCTTTGGATTACACAACTCTGCTATTTTTCCGAACGCGCTCTGTTCTTGAATTCAAAATAATTAGCCATAGATGAGATTGCTAGGACTGCTTTTTCAGGTGAGGTGTATGTCGGCACGCCTGCGTTTTCTAGGATTGCTCTTCCAGGATCAGCAAGTTCTCCGGCCATCCAGCAGCAGATCACGGGTTTGTCAGAGTCTTTGACTTTGTTTTGATAAGCTTCCACAACTCCTTCCGCATGTTCTTTGGGTTTCATGCCGAGGAAAGTAGGGACAACGCAGTTGACAATCAATGCGTCGGTGTTTGAGTCAGACACGACGGCTTCAGTGGTTCTTCGATAGCATTCCTTGTTTGCGCTTGCTATGATATCGACCGGATTGTTGAGTATGGCAACGTCTGGCAGAAACCCCTTCAGATTATCAACAGTCTCGCGGGTCAGGGATGGGACCATCAAACCGTAGTCTGCACAAGCATCCGCTGATAAAACCCCAGCGCCGCCTGCATTAGTTATTATCCCCACACGTCTTCCTTTCGGAAGCGGCTGCTTGGTGAAAGCTTTGGCTACGTCTATCATCTCAAAAAGTGAGTTGACTCTGACTACTCCCTTTTGTTTGAATAACGCATTGTAGATGCCGTCTGAACCTGCAAGCGAACCTGTGTGCGAACTTGCTGCTTTTGCGCCATCTTCGGTTCGACCGGCTTTAACGACCACTACAGGCTTAACTAATGTGGTCTCGCTGATCGCATCGACGAATCTTCTGCCGTCTTTCACTCCTTCCAAGTAAATCCCGATGGCACTAGTTTCGGGGTCACACGAATAGTATCTTATTATTTCTGGGATGGAAACATCGCAAGCATTCCCCAGGTTCACAAACTTGCTGAAGCCAAGCATTTCCCTTTTGGACACATAAGAGCAGGAGGCGCCGAGAGCGCCACTTTGAGTGATAAGCCCCATGTTTCCTTCTGTTGCATACATTATGAAGGAAGCGTTCAGGTTTTTGTGGGTGTTCATCGTTCCGACGCAGTTAGGACCAACTACTCTAATCCCATGCTTCCTGGCTATCGCCACGACTTCTTTTTCAAGCTGAGCTCCTTGCTGCCCAACCTCGCTGAAACCACCTGACAGGACGCTTATCGCTTTGATCCCCTTTCTTCCGCATTCTTCGATGGCGTTAGGCACCGCAGTCGCTGGTATGATTATGATGGCTAGGTCTACGGGTGTTGGTATCTCTAGTACGCTTTTGTGAACGGCTCTGTTGAACACGGTGCTTTCCCTGAGACTCACTGGGAAGATGTCTCCATTGAATCCCGCGTCAATAAGATTCTTCATAACGTTGTAGCCGAACTTGTTTGGATTGTCTGATGCACCAATAATCGCCACCGACACCGGAGAAAAGAATTTCTGAATCTCATCGAAATCATCAGCAGAGCGCTGTTCCTTCGAAGCAGGAGAGAGATCGACATTGCATCGAGATTGACTCATTGTTGGTCACCATACTGAGTAAGCTGATCCCAGTCACCATAGACCCAAGAAACACTCTGTTTGAATGCAGTTAAAACTTGTTCTATGCTTCCATTTCAACTCCAGAATAGCAGCCATATCTAACGCTGGGTGACACATTCTCCTATCAGTCTCCATTACCCCGATTAATGAACCTGGATCCGAGAAACAGTGGAGAAACATCTGCTTCTGAAAAAAGGCGACATGGCGTAAATTCATTTCTCTCTTCTTGTACAATTTGAACGCTAGATAATAATATAAGATACCTTATCATCTAACAAAGCGCAGGGCATGTTGCCCTTGACTAATTAACTCGCCTTGTCACGAAATCGGAAAGGTTACTGAGTTGTTTTAGTAGTTAACGATGGCGGAGGCGATTGACCATTACTAAAGAGATACTTTTAAACAAACCCAGCGAAAAGCTGTTTATGCTTGGCGCTGAGGCGATAGCCCGCGGAGCCCTAGAGGCGGGAGCAGGCATGGTTACAACATATCCTGGAGCCCCAGCTTCAGAAGTTGGTGATACGATATCTGAGATCGCGAGTGAGATACCAGGGCTACATTTTCAGTACTCCACGAACGAGGCTGTAGCCCTTGAGAACGCGACCGGCGCCACTTGGGCTGGAACAAGATCCCTATGCGCCATGAAGCATCTTGGCATGAATATCGCAGCGGACGCATTCTTCACCATATGTTACATAGGCGTCCAACCTGGAAGTCTCGTCTTGGTCAATGGAGGAGATCCGAGCTGTATAAGTTCAACAAACGAGCAGGACAACAGGTATTACGCGCTGCATGCTCACACCATTTGCCTCGAACCGTCAAATTCACAGGAATGTAAAGACTTCACTCTGAAGGCATTCGAGCTTTCGGAGAAGTTTGACCTTCCAGTGATCCTGAACGCGGTTCCCAGGACGCTCCATGGTATTGGCGAAGTGACTCTGGGTCAGCTTACACCTCCTAAGGCCGAAGGTCAGTTCAGGAAGGCACCTGGCAAATATTGTTCCGGTTTGGTCGTAGCTGTAGGTCACCATGGTAGGCTCTTAAATCGAATCCAGAGAGCTGAGAAAGCTGCAGGGGAAATGCCGGAACTCAATAGAATCATACCGGGTGAGGCAAAGACAGGCGTCATAACAGCAGG
>JAUQYT010000006.1 GCA_030587605.1 Candidatus Njordarchaeum guaymasense | reverse complement strand
TGGGGATGCCCAGGGAACCCCTGAAGAAGGTAGAGTTGAAGACGGAGAAAAACGGAGACATCTACGCCCTGATTTGAAGGGCGAATGTACTTATGACTATAGGCAAGCTTTCCTAGGTCTCGATCAGCCAGCTAACTTAGATGTTTTCGCATACGCCAACCGAAAAAAGAGAAGGGTTCCCCTGAAAAGACATTAACGAGATGCAAGATGATCATGTTCTAGCAGAGAAAGTTAAGGGAGACGAGTCAAATGCGCATCGTTTTTCTAGGTACTTCTGCTGGTGAGATGTATCCAGGAATCTGGTGTCGATGCTCGAATTGCGAAAAAGCTAGAAGGCTTGGCGGTAAGAATATCAGAAGAAACTCCGCGCTCTACATCGAACCAATGTATCTAATCGATTTTCCACCTGAGATAGTTACCCAAGCAGCCTATTGCGGTGTTGATCTAACTAGGATCCAGCATCTACTTATCACACATTCGCATACAGATCACTTTTTTCCGTGGCTACTTCAATGGAGATATCTGGAGGATCCTAAGTACATAGGAAATCCTTCACTGGAAGTTGACGGACCTAGATTTTCAGATCTAGAGACTATGAACATCTATGGAAGCAGAACCGTATGCGATATGGTGAAAGAGGCTGTCGGCTCCAATAGGTTGGAGAAATGTGCCTTACGTCTAAATCAACTGAAACCATTTGAGAGATATAAGGTTGGGGACTTCATCGTTACGCCCGTAAAAGCGAATCATCCCGGTGAAGCCCTAAACTTCATAATCGAAGATGGGACGACGACGATTTTCTACGGTTTAGATAGCGGATGGTTCCTACCCGAAACATATAAGGCAATTGCAGCCAAAAAATATGACATTGCTGTGATTGAAGGAACATTTGGGCTAGGCCTTGTATCCGATGGGCACTTCAATTTTGAGAAGCTCCGTAAAGCACATGAACTTTTCCTCAAAGATGGCTTACTAAAGAAGGGAGCGTATTTTGTCGTATCCCATCTTTGTCCCCATTACACACCTGTACATGAAGAAATCGTGTCCACTTTGGCGGAAGAATCGATTCTTGTAGCCTACGACAGTATGAGCATCACCATATAGTGACCATCACACATGGAAGTTCGCATCTTGTCCGTGCCTTCAGCCGGAAAATAACCTTTAATTTCCTGAAACAATGCCATAGGTGGATGGGGGCCGTAGTCTAACCAGGACACATGGTCGAGTGGTGACATCTCCCGCAAAACCCCCTCTCTTTCTGTTTTCTTTAAACTGTTCGTAGAGTTTTCAGGAACATTTTCCGATGAAGTCGGGGTTCGATCCTTCATAGAGAGATTCATGGAGGTTTGCTCTGCAAGTAGGTTCTCAGGACCTTGCCCAAATTTTCGAAGTACTGCTCTTTCTTGAAGGTCTATTTAATGACCCATGAAAACCTTACCAGTAAGGATTCTGTAAGGTTTGAAGGAGTCACTAAGCGTCTACGTGCTTTCCTGTGAAAATTTCCTCAATCAAACCCGCAAGAAGTATGTCGAGCCCTGAATATACCCTATGAAAAATACAAAAAGATGGTCTGGAAAGAGAAGAGCAACCTCAAGAAGACTCTAACCAGTAAGGTTGATGGGCGCTAGCAATGCGAGAACCCAAGCCCAAAGTTTAATCGCGACTTCATATTCCCTGAGAGATGAATCCTTCAGCAAATCTCTAACATTTAAATCTGATGTCTCAAAACACTATTTTGAGACATTCAGAAGACAATGGGCAAGCGGAAACACAAAATACAGTCTATTTATTATTCCTAGATAGACCTATGGAAAAGGGAGTTTCCTCCGCCGAGAAATCTCCGGGGGAGACCGCATACCCAAAAGGTGCATTCATGCAGTTATTCAGTGGATTGCCACTGGCTTCTACGAGTATGTTTCTCCAACCATTGAGTGATTTCTTGGATGTCAGAGACGCATTGGGCAGTTCTAAGAGATATGTCGATTGCTTCTTGAGTATCACAGGATAAAGCGTAGCCGTTTATCTCCAAGAATACAGTAGTTGCCAAGAAGGCCGTTCTCTTGTTTCCGGCTGCAAAAGGATGTAGTTTGCTAATCTCTTTCATCAATGCAGCAGCTTTTTCAAGCTTTCCTGCATACAGCTCGGTTCCGAATAGAGTTCGTTGAGGAGACTCAACACAAAGAGCTAAGTTGCCATCCTGAAAAACATCATGCTTGAAACCATGCCTTATAGCCAAGTACCTGTTCAGAGCCTCTATTTCGTCGCGGGTTAAATAGCGAACCAGCAATTTGCTAATACTTCGCCAAGGCTTCAAGTATCTTGGCTTTGCGTCGCATGGATCGTCTTAAGGCTTCCCGAAAAGTCACGTTAGAAGAAACAAATTCTGAAGGTTGTGCGAGCTTTGGAACTAAGAGGACTGGCTCGGGAACATCTGAAGACGTATTTGCGGGGTCAAAACTTACAGCATCGGTCGTATTAACAATCTGGCTCGCAGAGGTAAGCCCTGCCGTCGTCTGTCCGGGATGTTCCTCAATCTCCAGATTCTTCAAAGACGCTCCACCTCCTTGTATTTTTATTATGTAGGGGTTGCTTATATAGTATTGTCTGCCACCCATCCTTCACCCAGATCCCGCTCCAAGTAACCCGTTTGCGGTGTTGGAACTGCTGGTGGGGTGAGTTCAACACGCTCAACCTCCCTGCGGCTTCGAAATACGTGGGTCAAATCGCTTGATTCAACAAGAGCTCGGTCGAAGGATCCTACAACGTTGCTCTGCTCCCCCAAAACCTGTTCTGGGTGATATGGCACGCTCAACTGCAGCAAATCATCGTATTGGTTGTATAGATCAACTATGGCAGCATCAAGCTCCGGTTGAACATCAATGATCGGAAGCTCCAACATTTCCTTAGCCTCTTTTCTTCCGATTAAATAGTCATGGGAGAAACGCCCTCTTGTGATGATATCTATTATCTTTTTGATTCGCTCTCTATCTGTCATATGTCTCTCAAGCAGCATCTGTGCCAAGAACCCGATTTGCTCTCGGCTTCTGTAAACTGATCCAAGAACCAGCGGATGAACACTCTGCGATATTCTATCGTAGAGACGAGTAAGCAATTCTTCATCAGACACGTTTAGTGCTTTCCTAGCCAGATCGATGTAATTAATGACATCTTCAACATTAACCGGGACGACCCGCTGCTGTCCTGGGACACCCGGTATTGGCACAAGAGGTGCAAGAGGAGAAGCAACTGAAGGATCTATCGGGCTGAGCTGACCCATTTTGGTCATGATGATATTATCTGCTCCCAAAACAATCAAGGTAGCGCAGCTTAATGCTTTGAAAGGTATGATCACGTCATAAGACTCGCTAAATTCCCGGAGAAGGTTGGCAAGCGCGTAACCTGCCATCGTTATTCCTCCTGTGCTGTAGAGGTATAGGCTGATTTTCTTTTGTGAACCTATTCTCGTAAGGTGCTCTTGACAAAACGGCAAGATGTCAACAGCGATTCTCGTTTCCATTCCTCTTCTGTCACCGAGCATAAGCACGAGTACTCTGGAATCCGTCATCTTTTCAATTTGGCCGATGAGGTTCATTCGTTCAGATCTCATTCCAACCACCATAGGCTGTTTTCTCTATTCAAAGATGCATGCATACATATAATATTGCTTATCACCTATGTATATTCTATTCTTTCATTATGCAGGAATCTGTTGGATGGAGTAAAGTAACTTACGATCCTTAACCGGGTTTCAGTGGGCGACTATCAATGGTTCGCCACAGAAGCCATACGCCAAGATCTGAAATAAGTCTTCAGAAAGGCATGCTAGGACTATTCATTGTCTTTAGTGACCGCGCTTATGAAGTAGATGAGAACCGCAATCATATCTTTTTGTCTTCCCGCTTCTGCTGTTCTTTCCTGAGTATGCCCAGTTCTTCCAATGGTTCCTCGACAATGAGTTTTCATCATGCCACACAACTTAGGTTCTGCTCAAATTTTCGGAAAAGTTACTCAGAGAAGCGATGAGTATCTTCATGAGCAAACCGTCCAAGCTATTTGACACAGCGTCTATTTTGCCTTGCATGCACCAGATTGGAGTGGGCCGAGCGGGGTTCGAACCCCCTCCACTGGTTAGAGTATTCCTACTCGTCTATGAGGGGTTCGATGGGTTCTTCGGGTGTCTTGGCAAAATACGACCAGAGTTTAAACCAGCTGTCGTTTGGTCCTCTAAGCTTACACACGTCTCTTGTATATGTTTCAAACTCTCTGAAAAGAGGAGGCTGCCATTGTTTCTCACCTTCCTTCTGGAAGATCTTAAGACGGGATTTAGCCTTTTTATCCCTTTGAAATCTCCATTCATAATACCATGCTTGCTCATCTGGAGTCAGGGATAAGAACGGTCCTTTCCCAAAAGGATCCAGTCGTTCTCTCTGTTTCAAAGGATCATCAAATGGAATCCACCTCTTGAGCTTTTGAATCTCAAAGGTCCCTCTGACTGGAATGATGATCTCGAAGTTGAAACGTTCCTCTCTGAAATCTTTTTGAAGCACATTTCTATGAGGAGCAGTCCCCACGATTACTGAAATTGACGTTCTCTGAGTCGTCATGAAATACGCGCGCACCTTCCGCCACTGGAAGGCAACGATGCTCTGCCACTTGACCAACGGAAACATCTACCAAGTGATGAAGTTCCTCGGTTAGAGAAACGTCAAGACAACCATGCGCTACATTCACATCTGGCAAACGTTCTTCCCACGCCAACCACAGGAGTATGTCTGCGGATTCGCAAAGACACCTGAAGAAGCAAAAAGCCTGATTGAAGCCGGCTACAGCTACGAATGCGAATTCGGCAACATTAAAATCTTTAAGAAGCCGAAGATGCCTTTATTGGGGTCGTGGTCCCTCCAAGAGGGCCCGTGGTCTAGCCAGGATTAGGACGCTGGCCTGCGGAGCCGGAGACCCTGGGTTCGAATCCCAGCGGGCCCGCCAAGAAACATTGCTGATTTCTGGAAAAGAAACCTGTTTTATGTCTCTTTGTGAAGATGTGAATCCTCCATTATGAAGTGTGGTATTAATACCAGTATTAATACCGAGAAGATCCTTGATAAGACTGGATATGCTCAGACCCTGAGCTTCAGCAAGCGTCTTGAGATGAGCATGAAGATCCTCAGACAAAATTACATGAGTGTAGCCCTTCTTAGTCATTTTCTATCTCTCCTCGGGACATTCTCGGATTCAAGAAGGTAAATTGCTTCTTTCAAAGCATTCTCACAGATTTTTGAAATGTTCAATCCCACTTCTTTGGCTCTCTTGAGAACTTCCTCGTCCAGATATATTGTTGAGATGACTTTCTTACTCATTTCCTATACAACCTTATTTAATATTATATAAGAATAGGTCGGTATAAGCCAAGCGGTTTGTCAAGAAAAGGCATGCTACTAAGATGTAGTACAGTTGAAGCCTCAATGAGGAAGAAAGAGTATCTCTTATCGTTACAGCCTCAAGAAGGAAT
>JAUQYT010000003.1 GCA_030587605.1 Candidatus Njordarchaeum guaymasense | reverse complement strand
CAGGATCTTATCGTCCTTATGAGGATGAACACGCTTCTCACGCATAGCCGATAGTCTCTCCCGAATACTTTCTATGTTTCGTCTGAGTTCGGGCTCCGGTATCCTCAAGTCATGAGCTAGGTCAATCATCGTTTTTCGCAGATGCAGAATATTCTTACCGGTTCTTGTTCCAGAGGCCTCCTCCACGAAATTGCCAGTTTCCTCGATGTTGAAGATCTTGATTGCGAGATCAGCTTCTTTGCCGAGGGCCTGCCTGATCTCTTGTATTGTCCAGACGTAGAATTTCCCCTCTTCGTCTTCACTCTCGGCGTCCTCAGCGGAGTAGAAGCCTCCTTCCGGCGACCTCATTTCACGCATAACATAGGCGAAGATCTCTTGGGCCGTTTTCTTACATTCTTCTTGTTGTGTGGCCTGGTAGGCTTCGGTGTAGGCAATCGCTAGCAGAGCTTGGTCGCAGAGCATCTTCTCGAAGTGCGGGACGAGCCATCTGGAATCTGTGGAGTATCGGTGAAAACCGAAGCCGATATGATCATAGATTCCGCCGCGCCGCATGGATTGTAGGGTCTTCTCAGTCATTCGCAGTGCTTTATTATCGCCAGTGCGTCTCCAATAGCGAAGCAGGAAGAAAAGATGGTGAGGGAGGGGGAACTTTGATGCGTTACCGAAGCCGCCGTACTCTTGATCATAACTCTGGGCAAGCTGTTCGTATGCTGCCTTGAGCATGTCTTCCCCGATTTTTTCACCTTTGGGAAATCTTGAGATCTCCTTGAGCGCTGTGGTTATCTCATCAGCTTGGTTTGACACATCTTCGGGGCGAGTGAGCCAGAGCTCCTCGATCTGAGGAATTAGCTCCAGAAGGCCGATTCGTCCAGAACGGGACTCCTTGGGGAAGTAGGTTCCGGCAAAGAAAGGTTTCTTGTCATGGGTCATGATGATGTTCAGAGGCCATCCGCAGTTGCCTGAGATGATTTGGCAGATAGCCATGTACAGGTTGTCGATGTCTGGGCGTTCCTCCCTGTCGACCTTGATTGAGACAAATGCCTTGTTCATCAGTCTGGCTACTTCAGGATCCTCAAATGACTCACGTTCCATTACGTGACACCAGTGGCAGGTTGAGTAGCCAATCGATAGAAATACGGGTTTGTTCTCGATTCGTGCCTTTTCGAATGCTTCATCCCCCCACGGGTACCAGTCAACGGGGTTGTGAGCATGCTGCAGGAGATAGGGGCTCTTTTCGGATATCAGTCGGTTAGTGTATTTCCTAGTAGTATTCGGTTTGGACTCAGTAGACACGGCGGTAACCCAGAGCGATCATCCGACTTGGCTAATTATACTTTTATGGTTCAGATAGTGAAGATTTCAAAGCAGTTCATAGTGCTCTCAGTATGCCTTGCAGGAAATGAAGTATGAGATTTGAGGTTGAGGTACAGTTTCGCAAGGATTTCCTGGTGGTCGATGGAAACAGAATAGTGGTTGGCTTAGTATCCAGACCCGAGAGGGGAAAGGCCAACTTGGAACTAGTGAAGAAGCTCGCCAAGCATTTCGACGTATCGTCATCTCAGGTGAGAATAATCTCTGGTTTGAAATCAAGAAAAAAGATTGTTGAGATTGAGATTTTGAGATGATGTAACAGTTATGGTTACACCGTGGCAGGCGCCTCTGCTTTTGGCTTGCGCGGCCTTCCA
The DNA here is from genome assembly GCA_030587605.1 of Candidatus Njordarchaeum guaymasense. Taxonomy (GTDB): domain Archaea; phylum Asgardarchaeota; class Njordarchaeia; order Njordarchaeales; family Njordarchaeaceae; genus Njordarchaeum; species Njordarchaeum guaymasense. The sequence continues at coordinate 1,431 of JAUQYT010000003.1, read as the reverse complement.
CGTTTCCTTGGTCTGCCTCTCTTCTTGGGCGGGCGACCGCGTCTCTTGACGGGCTGCGCTACCATTGACAGAGCTATACCTTTGATTTTATCTCTGATTTCATTTGGCAAGGCAGCTATATTGCTTCTAAGGTTTTCAGCGGCAACCAATACGTCAGATATTATGCTGGATGACTTTCTTCTCGGCATATTTCTTCAGGGATCTTATCGCGTGATAGGTGCAAATTAAGCTTTGCTTTTTTAGAATTTATCGAAATTCGTGGGTCGAAGAGTCAATTCTGTCACCGCTTTTTATTAGTTACTGCTGTTGTGGTATATTCAGATGGCTTAGATGCTACATTAGGTTTGAGAATATTGTTCGAAACGGGAAATTGCACTAGATTCTTAGCTTCTTTCTTTTTCGAATTGTTCTATGAAAGAAGTCACGTATTCTAGGCGTTCTGAGATTAGTTCCTTGCCTTTTTCTGTCTGCAGCAGCGGCGTAGCTTTCTTGATTTTTTGTATGTACCATTGCACGGCCTGGTCAGGTGTCATTCCGCACTGGCCGCAAAACGTTAGAACGCGGGCGATGCCTGTTGCACCGACGCCATCCAGCTTATCAGCATCTAGAAGTATCTTTCCCTCTATGGTTTCGGGTGGATTTACGTCCTCTGATGAATGTGTAGATATCACTTCGAGGACTCTTTTTAGCTTGTTCTTGGGATAGCTGATGTTCATCAGGATCCGCTCAGCTTTTTTTACACTTCTTTGAACGTGTTCTTTCTTCTTGTTGTATGGGTGGTCTATATCGTGAAGTAGAGCCGCGACCTTGAGGACTTCCAGGTCTACTTGGCTTTCCTCTTTTGCGATGTTGATTGCTTCTTTACATACTCTTTCGACATGTTCCCATCTGTGGGCGACTGACTGGTTTGGACTCTTCTGTAGAATCTTTTTGACTTTGTCCGCGATGTCCTTGATGATTCGGTTGTCTTCTGTCATTCTGAAAGCCCGCTGTCTTTTCATATTGTCTGGTTTTTTCTATTCGTCTGTTTCTGTTAAGATTTGTTCTTGGATCGAATTATGTAGGATTGATGTGCGGCAGCGCGAAATGAAAGCTTGAGGGCATTGGGGTAGTTCTTCAGCTTTGGGGAGATTGAGTGGGTAAGGGGTCGGTGATTACGGGGTTGGTGTAAGGTTTGATGGCTTAGGCAGCGGTCAGAATTCAAGGCTTGCGTTTCAGATTCTCAGTCTGTCTATTTCTTCTTCACTGATCTTGGGGGCGCTTATGGTTCTGTCCAGCCTTGTCTTGCCATAGCCGACAGGGCATGGATCATTGTCGCAGTCTGAGTAGTGTGCTGTGAGGGATGCGGCGATTCTGAGAGCTTCTTCTGATCCGTTCCCTTGGAGTAAGGTTATTGGGCTACCGTATTCTTGGACCTCAAAGTAATAGTCG
>JAUQYT010000363.1 GCA_030587605.1 Candidatus Njordarchaeum guaymasense | reverse complement strand
ATTCGATAAGTGACGGCAGCTTTTCAAATACAGGTAGGTCACTTCCACATGCTGAGCTTGTAGCGTAGACAGATTCGGGGCAATAGATAAGGTCGCCTACTCGGTCGCCGCGTAGGCCGAATATCTCGGCCTGCTCTCTTTTCAGGACCATTGACAGGGCCTTTCGACCAGTTCTGGGATCCTTCAAATTCTGCAGTGTATCGACTATTTGGTCGCGTGTTTGTTCGTACATGTCGCCAGGTTCGACTATGCCTTCCGGATCTCTTCCCTTGAGATTTACCCAGATATGGCAATTCCAATTGGCATATGCGTAGGCTCTAGTCCTAGACCAGTCGATTACTTCCTGCCCTGATTTGGGGTCCCTTCTCAGAGCCAACAAGCCAGACTCCATGAAGGCCTGATTCACGTAGATAGCCCAACGGAAGGGCAAACATCCATGGTCTGAGAGCACAACGACCAAGCTGGATGGACCTGCTGCTTTTGCCAGATCGCCGGTCATTTTATCCGCGATTCCGTAGATCCTTTCAAAGATCTTCCAGTACTTCGCGGCCCTTCTTTCGTCGTAGTCTGGGTGCCCCTGATCCACCGTTCCACAGAAAGCATGTCCGACGTGGTCAATCCATTGATAGTGGAGCATAAACAGGTTCCATTCATAGTTCCGCATCAGGTAAGCTCCCGCTCTACCGAGCCAGTACGCGTTATGTTCCATGAGTTCGAACCATGTCTCGAGATCGATCCATCCCCAGAGATAGGGCCTTCTGCCTGCGTGATCTATGTAGTAACCGCATTTCTTCGTCAGCTCCGCTGCTAGCCGATCTGGTGCGGTCCATCCTTTGATGGGCCACGCTTGCGTTCTGAAAAGCTTGAATGCTTTCGCATCTGGGGATAACTCCGCAAGCTTGAACCTGAAACTGCATCTTGTGGGTTCCTTACCTTTGAGTTCTACTTCGAGCCATTCGCTCCATTGTCCCGCGGACAGGCTGCAGACTGCCATTCCAGCATCTCTCTCGGGAGAGATGATGACCTTATCATAGCCTCTACCAGCGGTATTAAGCAAAAGTATGAAGAAGCGCCCGGATGCCTTCTCATCTTTGGAGGATATCATGAACGAGGATTCATATGGGTTTGAGTGAGATTTGGGGATATTTCTCCAATTTCCAGCCGGCTCGAATTCTATTCTTGTGGCATTCGTTAGATCGTGAGTTGTATAACAGGCAGAGGGACCAACCTCAACGCTGCATTCGCCCCACCTCGGTGCATCTCCTGCCACTTGGATGCTTCTCCTAGTCAAAGGCGGCCAAGCTGTTGGGTATCTCATCAATATAGCTCTCTTCCCCCTTCTCTCCACGCTCTTCCAGATGGGTTCAGCAGTATAATGGACCGAGGTAAACCCGTCCTCTACTTCACCGTAAATGGTTTTTCCACCTAAGTAGAGTTTTTTCTCAAATGGTTCTCCAATCTTATGTATTGCAACGCCTGTGTACCCATGCGTACCAGGCCAAGCGCCTGTCGCCACGGATGCCCACGCTGGAGGTGTAACCGTAGGGAAGGTCGATTGAAGCCTTGCAAATACACCATTGGTCATAAGCCTCTTGATATTGGGCAATTTCCCCTCATTAGCGAACCTTCTTATCCAATCTGGATTTGCTGCGTCTAGACCAATTACAACGGCCTTGTTTGCCTTTCGCATAACGCATCTGCCTCCTACAATTCATCTAGAGTTGCCATTGTTGCTGACTGATGTCCATTTTTCTCACGTGGTATCGCTTGTCATATAATACAGTTTCGACTACTGCGGCTACAGTGGGGAACTACGCGTACAACCTTTCGCCGATCTTTGCCACTACAACAGGCACTTCTCTGTAACAGGTGGATCGACATATCGGAGGGTTTGATCGTAAATAAGAAACCATCTATATGGGCCAACAATGCCTTTTTGCTGGTCTTTCCTCAGTTTTCATACCAGTATCAGACAATATATGTCATGCACCACGGCTTCTGGCCTTTTGCTCTTCAGACATAATGTCTCGTGGCAATCCGAGACACGTCTTGCGTTGATCCAGTAGCGACCAGAAGATCGTGCGGAGAGACTCAGACATAGTCATCTCGATGGAGTTAATCTCACAAGGCCAGACATTTAGAGAAAACGGGCTTTACCTGCGCAATGGAAATATGCTGGGATACTCTGATGCGTAAGTCATTAGTGTTTTGGGCGAAAACTGGTTGAGGATTCTCAGGAAGCTTTGGGGAAGGTGGGGCGTTTATATAGACTGGCAGAGCTAGGAGTGATTCGATGTGAAAGGTGGGACAAGAGATTGTGGGCATTGAGGAAGATCTGCTGCGTCGAAACTCATACTGCAGGTGAACCCACAAGGATTCTGGTAAGCCCCTCTCCGGCGCTCAAGGGGAGAACCATAGTTGAGAAGAGGGATCATTTCAAAAGGGATTTCGATAGAATCAGAAGAATGCTTATGCATGAGCCAAGGGGCCATCGGGACATGTTTGGGGCGATTCTTCTTCCGCCATGCGATCCGAAGGCAGACATAGGCGTGATATTCATGGATGCAGGAGGTTATGTGAACATGTGTGTCCATGGTTCGATCGGAACGGTCACAGCAGCAGTTGAGACTGGAATAGTCGAGACTCAAGAGCCGCTGACGAGACTAGTTCTGGATACCCCGTCGGGCCTTGTGCATGCAACGGCTCGTATCGAAGAATCTTCGGTGAGGAACGTAACGATACAAAACGTGCCTGCATTCCTTTTTCAATCTGGCGAGGTTGACCTGCCGCGAAAAGGCAAGATCCCTTTAGACATCGCTTTTGGAGGAAATTTCTTCGCCATAGTTGATGGGAAAGCCCTGGGAGTCAGTGTTACTCCTGCATCGTATCAGGAGCTGGTGAGCCTCGGACTTTCTATACGGCAAGCTGTTAATGACCAATTCGAGATCCAACACCCTGAAAAAGAACACCTCCGATCCGTGGATCTTGTTGAGATTTGCGATGCCCCAACGGATTCGAGAGCAAACATCAAGAACGCAACAGTGTTTGGAGCAGGCCAGATTGACAGGTCTCCATGCGGCACAGGAACGTGCGCGAAGATGGCAACATTGTACGCGAAAGGAAAGCTTCAGCTGAACGAACTATTTGTGAACGAGAGCCTAATAGGCACACTCTTCAGAGGTAGGCTGGTTGAGAGAACCAAAGTGAAGAACTTTGACGCGGTTCTTCCAGAGATTGAAGCGGATGCGCACATCACCGGCTTTTCACAATTCGTTCTGGATCCTTCAGATCCTCTAAGAGACGGTTTCTTATTGAAGTGAACTCAGTGAATGTGAACTGCCTCTGAACTCTCTCGCGACACGAAGTACACAAAGAGTCATGCTCAGTTAACATCAATACTGAAGATCTATCATTTCCACGTCTTGCAACATTCTTTCGCCGTGGGAAGTGCTAGAATGACTTGTGCTCTGTCCGGGCAATGATCTCGTCCTGTAAGGATTTGGTTAGGTCACAGAAGTAATCGCTGTAACCTGCAACGCGAACGATTAGATCTCTATACTTTTCTGGGCTAGCTTGAGCTGCGCGTAGAGTTTCTGCGCTGACCACATTGAACTGAATGTGGTGGCCGTCTAGCTTGAAGTATGATCGCACCAAGTGGGCTAGGTCTTGGAGTCCGTCGTCGCCCTCTAGAAGCATAGGAGTGAATTTCTGGTTGAGGAGAGCTCCACCAGTTCGCACTTGGTCCATTTTGGCGACTGACTTGATCACCGAGGTAGGTCCTTGTCGATCTGCACCCTGTACAGGCGACACACCCTCGGAAAGAGGCTCGCTCGCTCTTCTCCCATCCGCTGTGGCACCCGTGACTGAACCAAAATAGACATGGCAAGTTGTCGAAAGATAGTTCACTCGATAGAACCCGCCTCTAGTATTCCTTCTTCCATTGATAGCGTCATAGAAGGCATCGAAAGAGGCCTTTAGCAAGTTGTCAGCGTAGTCATCATCGTTGCCATACTTCGGGGTGTTGTTCCAGAGCATTAGGCGAGTTTTCTCCTGAGCTGCGAAGTTGTCTTTGAGTGCTTGGAGCAGATCTTTCATATTCATGGTTTTCTCATCGAAGACATGATACTTGATCGCAGCCAGACTATCGGTCAAGGTGCCTATTCCTACACCCATGATATAGGTTGAGTTGTAGCGAGCTCCACCGTCATGGTAGTCTTTTCCTCGTCTTATGCAGTCATCAGTCAGAATAGATAGGAATGGGGTGGGCATGTAGATGGCGTACAACCTCTCGATGATGTTGTTGCCCTTTGCTTTGAGGTCAACGAAATGGTTGAGCTGCCTCTTGAAAGCATCAAATAGTTCTTCATATGATTTGAATTGAGTGGGATCCCCTGTTTCCAAGCCGATCTTCAGCCCTGTGTGAGGATCCACGCCATTATTCAGCGCTATTTCCAGGACTTTAGGCAGATTGAAGTATCCTGTGAGGATATAGGCCTCCTTGCCAAAGCAACCTGTTTCCACGCAACCGCTGGTGCCGCCGCTTCTGGCATCCTCGACCGACTTCCCTTGGCGTATAAGTTCATCCACGATCAAATCAACATTGAAGATGGATGGTTGCCCCCACCCTTGTCGGATTATTTCGCACGCTCTTTTCAAAAACCGGTCGGGACTCTTCTTGCTTAGTTGGATGTTGGAGGAAGGCTGTATAAGCTTCATCTCCTCGATAACGTCCAAGATCAAGTATGTTACCTCATTTACCCCATCGGAACCGTCCGGCTTGACTCCGCCGAGATCGATAGCTGCAAAATCCGCGTATGTGCCGCTTTCTGCCGCAGTAACACCAACCTTGGGTGGGGCCGGGTGATTGTTGAACTTCACCCACAAGCACTGGAGAAGCTCCTTAGCTTGCTCACGGGTGAGCGTCCCATCTTCGAGGCCTTTCTTATAGAAGGGATACAGATGCCGGTCGAGATGCCCTGGAGAGAACGAGTCCCACGTGTTGAGCTCTGTGATCACACCTAGGTGCACAAACCAATAGGCCTGCAAAGCTTCCCAGAAATCTCGGGGCGCATGCCTCGGTACATGGCGACATACTCCTGCAATCTTTTCAAGCTCTTTCTTTCGCTTGACATCACTCTCACGCTGAGCCATTTCCTGTGCCTTCTCAGCATGCCGTTCGGCGAACCTGATGATAGCGTCGGCACAAATTGACATTGCTTTTAGTTCTTCTTTCTTCTGATATGCCTCAGGGTCATTCAGAAAATCCAAACTCTGAAGGCTTTTCTCGATCTCTGCTTTGAAGTCGAGAAATCCTTTGTGGTATATTTTGTCATCTAGCACTGTATGGCCTGGGGCCCTTTGTTCCATGAATTCAGTGTAGATTCCCGCATCGTACGCGGCCCGCCATTCCTTTTCCACATTCTGAAAGATTATGTCGCGCATCGATCGGCCTTGCCAAAATGAGATGATATCTTCTCTGTAAACCTTCCTTACGTTATTGCTGACACGAAAAGATACCTTCTCGCGGCTGTCTAGAATATCCAAGTCTTGAAGACTATGGCAGCACAGTTCCGGGTAGGTAGGAGTGGCCTTCGGAGCCGGGCCTCTTTCTCCTACGATCAACTCCTCGTCACTGATGCAGATCGTCTTGTTTTCCATTAGATACTTGAAAGCCAAGGCCCTCCGAACTGGCGCGGAAAACTCGCGAGTTTGTTTGTGAAACTCCGTGATCAGTACTGCTCTCTCTGTAGAGATTGTGGCGTCTGTATCCATGCTTTTCTGTCGAAGTCTTGCCACTCGTTCGTTCATTGCTATCCTCCAATTTTGACTCTTAATCCAACTCTTCTAAATATATCCCCTATTTGGGAGAGTTTCTGATCTGAAGGAGGCTGTATTCCTGGGAGTCTGTATTCTTTTCCCAATCTTCTGTATTTTTCGATGCCTCCTTTGTGATATGGTAGAATATGGATCTCCTGAACATTTCTTAGAGATGAGATGAATGTCCTAATCTGCAGAACATCTTCTCCTTCATCGTTTATCCCTGGGATAAGAGGGAATCGAATTATGATCTCGTCATGACTTTGCGAGAGTTCTCTCAGATTCATTAGGATGGTCCTGTTCGACGCCCCAGCAAGCTGTCTATGCTTTGCGCCGTCAATAATTTTCAGATCATAGAGGAAGAGGTCCACGTAAGGCTCAATTCTTGATAGGTCTTCTGACTTGACCAAGCCGCAAGTCTCCACTGCGGTGTGGATGTCTTTCTCTTTGCAGGATTGCAGCATCTCGGTTAAGAAATCAGGTTGCATAAGTGGTTCTCCGCCAGAGAACGTGACTCCGCCCTTCGACTCATCATAGAAGATTATGTCCTTCTCTATCTCCTCCATGACCTGTGGCGCAGTCATAATCTTCCCGACAATCTCCCGTGCTCTCGATTGGCACGCCTTTGAGCAACACCCACAAGGGCGGCAAACATCCCTACGTGTCAGCAAAACCCCATCGACAACTGAGATCGCGTTCTCGGGACAGACTTTCACGCATTCTCCGCATCTGACGCATCTATCCGATGAAAAGGAAAGTTCAGGACGGGCTGATTGTCCTTCCGGATTGTGACACCAAGGGCAACTTAATGGGCATCCCTTAAAAAATACAGCTGTGCGAATACCTGGTCCGTCATGAGTAGAGTACTTCATGATATTGAAAATGGTTCCAGTGGTCGAGCTTTTGCGTTCCATCTCAACTGTGTCTGCGCATGTGTGAGCACCAGACCCGCGAGTATAGTTCAGTTTGGCTGTCTGGGGAAACACCGCTGGACTCTTTCTAAGGCCCAACATCCACGGGCTACTTGGATGTCTGCGTATAGTCAACTCCTCTATACCTCTTCTGGTCTTCGTTATGACTTCTGGTTTGCCTTTTCCAATGTCAATGTCAGGCAGCTTCTTTCCACAGCCGGACCCCACTGCAATCCAGATCCCTCAGATCCTCTAAAAGAGCGTTTCGTGTTGAAGTAAACTCAGCGAAAAGCGGAATTGGCAGGCCCTCCGTCAACCACTCTCACTATCCCCAATGATGTAAAGAAGAGAGTTCTCGGAGCTTGAATGTCCAACACCTATTGGTGGATCAAGGCAGTTGAACGCGTCATCTTTCGCCCAACTTTGGGTTCAAGCTCTACTTCGGAGCTACTGAAGGTTGCCTACGAGCGGTGTTGATGCGAACTCTTATATGAGAATATGAGTTCCATAGAGTCCATGCTCCCGAAATAAAAGCTCCTAGTCTACGTTAATGGCAAATTCATGCCCGAAGACGAGACAGTCATATCAGTCTACGACTCCGCATTCTTGGCTGGTGACGCCGTCCTCGAGGGAGTACGCGTCTACAATAGAAAGGTCTTCAAACTAAACGAGCATATCGATTTACTCTTCGAGGGCGCGCATGCCCTGAAGATGAAACTGAACTTCACAAAGGAGGACGTTCGAAACGCAGTGCTAGAAACACTTAGGAAGAATAAAATAGGGGACGGAGGTCACGCAAGAATTCAGATAACAAGAGGTAGGATGTCAAAACCCTATATGGATCCTGCCCTAGCTTTGGGCGAACCATCATTGGTGGTTTTTGCGAGCCAGAGAAGTCTGGGCTACCCGCAGGAAGGGGTAAGAATCATTGTTTCATCAATAAGGCGACCCCCTCCGGACTGTCACGACCAGAAGATCCACACTACCAGTAAGACAAACGCCTTACTGGCAAAGCTCGAAGCAAACATGACCGGTGTAGCTGAGGCATTGATGCTGGATGTAAACGGCTTCGTGGCGCAGTGCACCGCTACTAACATCTTCTTCGTAAAGGACAAGAAGGTCCTGACTTCCACTTTGAAGAGCTGTAAGATGGGAGTTACACGACAACTGGTCATCGAAGGAGCAAAAGAGCTCGGACATGAAGTTCTTGAGAAGGAAATTTCGTTATACGAAGCCTTCAATGCCGACGAATGCTTTTTCTGCGGAACTCATGGCGAAATCACGCCTGTGGTGGAAATTAGTGGAAGAAAAATCGGTGATGGTAGACTAGGCGCTATTACTCAAGAGCTAAGAAAGTGGTATCTCAAACAGGCCACGGAAGAAGGCGTGCCCATTTATACCTAGTTTTCTTAAAGACTTACGTTGGGCAAGCGCGCGATCTCCTCGGCCTGGAAAGCAAGCTGATGTTCGCTTCGGGTCCTCTTGTAGGAACTACGCTTTCCAGAGAACTTTCCGAGCGACGACCTAAGGGGTTACGCTATATGGTCGATTTCTCCCATCTCGCACAACTCTGATAATACCATTGTCCGCATCCACTTCCACCCAGTCGTCACTCCTTATTACCTCGCACGGATTTGCTTGAACTTGATCAACTATAGGAATAGATTTTCCGTATAGCCTCTCAGCAATAATTGCACCGACTGCCAATAGGGGCTCGGTCTCTACGTTCACAATTGCCGCTGGTGCCTTGTTGCGTCTGATTATTTCGAGAAAGACTGCAGAACTCGTGCTTGAACCCCTTCCGTATGGAAACACAAAGATTTTCCGTGTTATGCTCCTGCCAAATGACTCGCTTCTTTTGTCTATGATCAATCCTCTTTTGGGGTCAACTCCCCCCCAGAAGCTAATTGGGGTGGATGTAACGAGGGCTGCTCCTCTCGCCCTTCCCCCCATCACTCCGCGACATTTCAGCGCTATTTGGGCCAAGATCGAGCCATCACCCTTTCAGTTCCTCCCGTAGCGTATTGAAGGCACTCCCTAGTGCTTGCAAAGAGCACGTCTGTTTCTATTATAGACGGTGCGTAATGCGCCATCTTGGCGGAATCTGTGGCCATTGTCTGGAAAT
>JAUQYT010000347.1 GCA_030587605.1 Candidatus Njordarchaeum guaymasense | reverse complement strand
GCTCAAGAAGGAAGCTATCATTACAGTTCTGGAAACGTTTACCCCCCCATAGCGAGCTCCGTCCGGGCCAAATCCGACAGCTCTTATAGAGTAACCTAAGCGTGTCCTTTTGAGGAATATGTAGATTATGAAGGCCGAACCCAAGCCTACGAGGACTCCGGCATGAAGCCTAGTTCCAGCTGCCAGGATGGGTAGATTGGCTGAAGAGGCTATTGGAATTGTTTGGTGTAGGAATACCTCCGGATCTTTCCAAGGAAAATACACAAGGTAGTGCACCACCCAGTAAGCTACATAGTTCATCATTAGCGTTGTGAGGATCTCGTTAACATGGAACTTTGCTTTTAGAAAGCCGCTGATGAGACTCCATGCGCCTGCGCCCAAGAATCCAAGAAGATAGATCAGCGGAATAAGCAAAATGGAAGGGAGATATGTGAATGTGATTCCTCCCCAAAGAGCCGCAATAGTTCCAATGACGAGTTGTCCGTCTACACCTATGTTCCAGTAGCCCGCTTTGAAGGCCAAGGCGAAGCCTAGAGCTCCCAGCATGAAGGGCGACGCTCTGATCAACGTCTCCGCTGTTCTGTAGGGGGTTGAGAACGCGCCGAGGAACATTGCGGAGTATGCGTCGAACGCATTGAGACCTGAGGCCTCGAGGAATATTGCAGCGATGACAAACCCTAACAATACTGCGAGTATGGCCGTGTACACTGGTCGCAAGCGTTCTTGAATCAATCCTGTCAATCCGACACGCAGCTCTGGTTCCCCTGCCTACCCGCCTTGTTCTACACCAGCCATCAAGAGCCCTACTTCATTTCTGTTGGCTTTCGCCTGTGGGAATATTCCCATGATCTTTCCCTCGTAAATAACCGCTATAGTATCACTAAGGTCAAAGATGTCGTCGAGGTCTTCGCTTATGAACAGTACAGCCACATTGCCCATCGTGGCATCCAAGAGCTTCCGGCGTACGAATTCAGTTGCTCTTACGTCTAGACCTCTTAGAGGATAAGCGGCGATGAGCAAGTCACTTTTTCGCGTGAGTTCACGCGCGACGACGAGCTTCTGGAGATTACCTCCAGACAAGACTCTCGCAGAAGAATCTATGCCAGGGGTCGCAACATCGTAGCTACTCACCAGTTGTTCAGCGTATCTTCTTACTTCATCTGATTTTATGAGCCCCAGACGAGAGAAAGCCTCATCCTGTTTTCCTAAGATAGAGTTCTCAGCAACCGTAAAGTCAAGTATAAGGCCTAGGTTGATACCTTCCTCAGGAATGAAACTGACGCCATTTTGTCTGAATTTGCTGGGAGACGCATTTGTAAGGTCTCTCTTCTTGACAATCACCTTTCCCGTCGTGCACTTGCGTAGGCCCGCCACCACTTCGGACAGTTCACGTTGACCATTACCTGCAACCCCAGCGATCCCCAATATCTCTCCTCTCCGTATGCTCAAGGAAACGTCCTTCAGCGCAGGAAGCCCGTCGTCTCTAACAGCTGTCACGTTTTGGATTTCTAGCACTTCTTCCCCAGCTTCATGCGGCACTTTCTGGACAGCACTGATTTCCGCCCCTACCATCATAGCAGCCAACTCCTTTGCGGTGGTTTGTTGTGGTTTCAGGCTTCCTACAACTTTCCCGCCTCTGAGCACCGTTATGTTATCGCAAATTTGCAAGGCCTCATTGAGTTTGTGTGTAATGAATACTATCGATCGTCCTTCACTTGCAAGCAACTTGAGAACCGAAAATAGACTTTCCACTTCTTGAGGGATCAGAACCGACGTGGGTTCATCAAATATGAAGATATCCACCTTGGTGTAGAGCGCCTTGATGATCTCAACTCTTTGGCGCTCACCTAGAGCGAGTTGGGATACCCTGGATCGAGGGTCTACCTTAAGGCCGTATTTTTCGGAGAGTTCTCTTACTTTCTCCTGAACAGCGGTGACAGGGTCAGCGCATCCCAGCGCGATATTTTCCGCGACCGAAAACACAGGGATGAGCATGAAGTGTTGATGTACCATCCCGACGCCCAGATTAATAGCATCGAGAGGCGAGCCAAATTCTACTTTCTTACCGTCGATATATATTTCGCCTTCATCTGAACGGTAGAGTCCACATAGAATATTCATTAATGTGGTCTTCCCGGCCCCGTTTTCACCGAGAAGTCCACGTATCTCTCCACCTTCTACGGAAAAATGCACTTGGCTGAGCGCGAGTACGCCAGGGAAACTCTTGGTAACGTTCTTCATTTGGACCTTCTGAACTTTTTCAGTTGATTTGGCCATCGTTGACGCACTCAGGAATTCAGCAGGTCAGTCTAAATACCCAAGAATATTTATAATGGTAGCTGGCAACCCAACAATTCTATATACGTATATACCGAATGAACCAAGTGTTATATGTGTGGTTGTTTGACAAACCATCAGGAGGTGGAGGAATGTCTGAAAAGGTGAGTAGGCGATCATACTTGAAGTACGCCGCCGGCGTGGTGACCGCGGCCGTTGCGGGTGCGGCAGGGTACTATGCGGGGACGAGCACGGTACCTGCGCCAACGCCAGGAGCCGCAGTGACAACTACAGTCACTAACACTTTGACACGGACCGTCACGCAAGCTGCTCAGATCGCGAAAATCGATCCGAAGGATTTGAAGTTTGCGGGCATGACGGACTGCACAAGAGATGACAGTTCGTGGGGTAGTATGTGCTGGACGGCTCAAAAAAGGATGGAGGAGCTTTACGGTTGTAAGACTTCGCTGAGTGAATCGGTGACCAA
>JAUQYT010000342.1 GCA_030587605.1 Candidatus Njordarchaeum guaymasense | reverse complement strand
CTAACCTCATCCATGACGGCTCTCGCACCAGCAATCATTAGCCTTTGTTATCTCCGTAGTCCAGTTCATTAGGACAACCCTTCGAGAATTTCTCCAAACTTCTCGGCACTTTTGTTCCAATCGAAATTCTTGGAGTGATCGAGCGCAGACTCACTCATACTCCTTAGTTCTCCTTCGTCTTTGAGTAGGGCAACTGCGGTTGAGGCCAGTTCCTCGATTCTAGGTTTGACGATCAGACCGGTGACCTTGTTGTGGACGCAGTCCCGAAGCCCCGGCACATCATAAACTACACTGGGGGTCCCGCAAGCGGCGGCTTCAATCACTCCGAGCCCCCATCCTTCCTTCTTTGAAGTCTGTAGAGTGATCCATGCTTTCCTCAACAATTCGATTTTCTCCGCATCTTTGATGTGACCTGTGAAATGTACGTTTGGCACATTGTGGAGGGCTACCGTCTCCTTGAGAGAGTGAAGCATTTCGCCCTCCCCTATAACCACTAGTTTCGCAGTCTCGAACTGTTTTTGTATCAACTCGAAAGCAAATATGGCGTGAAGCGGTTGCTTGTATCTCTTCAGACGGCCCAAATAGACTATTGTGGGTTCGCTTGTCTTCTGCTTCCATAGATCATTGGCTAGGGGTTTGTAGGCCTCGTTGTCTATTCCATTTTGAACAACGGTCACGTTGCTCGGATTAGCCTTGAGGCTCAAAAGCTCTCTTCTCGTGCTATCGGAAACCGCCACAATTGGCACGCCGAAGAAATTCGTATAGATAGAGGGCATCATGGTCTCAAGTACATATGCAATCAATGCTTTTGGCAGAGGAAGTTCCTCAAAGAATATTGCTCGGTTCAAGTGGTGAACAATCGTCAATACTCTTTTGGTCGAACTGTGCCTAAGCGGCGCATATATCGGGACTTTGTTTACGTCTTCTATGACTACGTCATAGTCATCAACCAGATTCTTGAGCAGCATATGTACCGCAAGGGGGTATCTGTAATGGTCTCCCACTCTTACAGCTCTGTACCCGTCAATTGACTCCTCTCTCGGCATATTCCCAAAATGGCTTGAAAGAACAGTAATGTCATATCCTGCATTCGCGAGCCTCTTGGCGATTTCATGCAGATGGATTTCAGCTCCTCCAGCCCACGGATGTTTTATGTCTCTCCAATTGAGCCATAGCAAACGCATTGCAGTTAACTTCCTTTCATGCGTGGGGCGTCTCTCATGCGCGTCTGATTCCGCCACTCGGGGGTCTGCATGGTCATTTTGCTCCAGAATGCGCCAACGACTTTGAACGCGCTACGGCCTGAGACTCCATGGGCGTATTGGTGGCATGCACACTTAGGTATAAAGCCCGCTCCTACACCGATCATGTGGGAGGCCTATTGGGATTTAAAGGAGGCATTCAACGCGTGAGAATAGTCCCCTTTTGAACGAAACGTTTTTGGCACGGCCATGTCATCAAGCATCGTGGCTGCAGGCACTACTGTGGAATGTGATTGTGGCGGAGACCTGACAGTTGGGCCTAATACCTGGATTCGCCAAGGGCTGGAAGCAAGATACCGTGGCCGTAGCCTTTATTCTCAGTATCTCGTTGCTTACTATTCATTTCATGTTCGATGAAGGCTGCATCATATATTTCTGGGATGCTTGGCTTCCTTTTGATGCACGCATTCTAATAGAGAAGTATTCGAGCGCTTGGTTGGAAGAGAACCTGGGAGGATTGAACTCCAGTACGAATGTCATATTGACTTCGGCCATCTACTGGTTTATGGGACTCCTAGGTCTGCCACTGTATATGTGTCAAAAGACTATCTATTTCACAACTCTTGCCGCAAGCGGCGTAGCTTCCTATTTCGCTTTCATGCGGTTCTCGGAGGACATCTTCAAGAGATCTCTCACACGAGTACCTGTGATGGCGGGGGCTCTTCTCTACATGTATAACCCTTACGCTATGATCTACACATGGCTGTATTATCCACAGACATGCTTTTCACTGCCTGCTTTGCCCCTGGCGGTCTACTGCATGCTATCACTTCGGAATGAACTCAGCCACACAAGTGTCGATTTGAGGCGTGTCATCATCTGGGACCTTGCGTTCTCAATCAATATGCTGCTGGTCTTCATGTCAGGTATCAAGAATCTCATTGGGGTATCCATTCTAATCCTCGTAATCATTCTTGTTGCTTTCCTGTCTCTTCCTGCAGCGCGGACTAGATCTGTCCTGCTACTTACTCCAGTATTGTGCTCATTGTTACTGACTGCATACTTCTGGCTGCCCGTACTTCTCTCGCTAATAGTCCCACATGCTTCATACACCCTACCTAAAGGTACAAGCTACGTGTTCCCACTAAAGATACGAACAGCCATGGCGACTCCACTTAACACGATGCAAATTGTAGGCATGTCCAATCTCTCCCTGGAAGGGGTTCGCCCAACGCTTTCATATTTCTATGAATCACCATTCGTCAGAGCCTTGCTCTCTGTTCCCATGGCTGTTTCCCTAGCCCCTATCTTTCAACGTAGATCAGTCAAGGCACTCTTGGTGTTCTCCCTTCTCCTGATCACATATGTTGGCTGCATATCGGTGACCCATCTGCCGCTAGTTCAGGATTTCTATGTCGCGCTATACACAGCTGTGCCTCTGCTGGTTGTGCTCAACGATCCATGGGCTGTTTTTGGGCTCGCGTACGTATTTCTTCTTAGCATACTGTTTTCACATGGTGCTGAGGTCATCAGCATCGTTGTGGGCGAAGGTGTCGCTCTTTGTCGAAAGCGCCAGACAATGTGCTACACAAGAATTCTTGCATGTCTTCGCATGCTCGCTCTGCTTGCTTTTCTTGTTACTCCACTTGTCACTTCCTTACCACTTGTTACAGGGCGGTTCGTCCCTCGATTCAATCCCGTTCGCTCGGTTGCAGGAATCTCTAATCTGAGTGCCGAAGTCAAGCTTCCTCCATACGAGATGAACGCTGCTGAATATCTGAACTCTCTAGCTGATGGAAAAGTACTAGTATTGCCCTCAACAGAGACCCTGACCAATGTAACTCATCAAACATACTCATACGCAGCAAGACAGATACTATCTCTATCTGCTTCAAAGCAATTTGTGGGCACGTCATCCACGATTGCGGCTACTCTGGGTGATAAAACAAATCCTCTGTTGCATCTCGTTACATGCTTGCGCTCCGAGCAGGATTTCTTAAGCGGAGGCGCCTTGCACGAACTTCTGGGCTTGGATTATGGCGGTTTCATCGTTCCGAAGTTGTTGTTCACGAATGGCGCGTCAAGTGATGGTCGCTATCTGCCTTATGAGTTTCATTCGGAACGGGGGGGCCGACTGAGCATCACTTTCTTGGCAAAATCCAAAGTAGGCCATGTTGGGGTAGAGTTTCTGACCATAGACGAACGGTACGAGCCCAAAATAGCACCTCTGCGCACTTTCATCTATCATGCGTATAGTGACAACCAGACACATACCTTTCTCGTCGATTTGTTTCTTGGCAGGAGAGACGTGGTCAGGCCGAGAATATGGTTTGACGCCCTTGGAGATGTCGAATGTATAGTCGTAGAGCCTGTTGGAGCTGGTCACTCGGAGCCAAGGGTAATAGGGTATCAGTATGTGAATGCCCTCAGATTGCTGGGCATCAAGTATGTCGTCGTTAGACATGACGTACACGGTTCGGTGGTAATGGGGATAGTGGAACCAAATTCAGGCTTTGTTGCAAGGTTCCTTGAAGCGCATGGCTTGCTGAAGGTACAGACGTTTGGACCAATCGACATATTTGAAGTACGGGGGCCGATTCATGATGTCTATATCTCTCAGAAAACCTTAACCAGCCCTGCATTTGATCGCGGCGTTTTGGAGATACTTTCTCTCAGAATCGACTTTTCGGAAACAGTCATCTCAGATTCCTCATTTGATCTATCTCATGATGTTAAAGGGAATTTCAGGATTACCAAGGCAACTCCAGATATGTATGTGGTGCATGTTGATCAGTCTATGTCGCCTTTCATCGTGATTCTAGGACAGAATTACGACCCATTCTGGGAAGGTTACGTAGTGAGAAATGGATCGAAGAGGGAGATCTTGCACCGTCATTTCCTCGTGAACTGGTTTGCCAATGGATGGTATGTCAACGAAACTGGACGCTTCGATGTAGAGCTCTGCTATTCTCCAACCAAGTTATACTCCTTTGGAAGAAGTGTCTCCCTCATGACTTTGATGATCTCATTCTTGATGGCGATATTGCCAACGAATCGCATAGACATTCGACTGACACATAATGTGTCAGGCCTCTCAAACAAGAGAAAGAGCGGGATCACAATCAGAAAGGCCAGACCGATCTAGAAGTTGAACGGCAGGCCTGACAGTCGTGTCTGAACGCAAGACATGCGGCGGCAAAGTCGAGAGATGTCATGACGTCTTTCTGAAAAGTATGCCCCACATCTTCTCCCTCAGTCACGGTAGGGCGGTGCAGAAACTGTCATGTCTCGATATCGGATGTGGAGCTGGAGTGCCACTAATATGGTTCAGAGAAATCCTGAAGGAACATCAGATCTCCCTCGATCTCTTCGGAGTGGACAAAGGCCAATACTTGGAGGAAGCGCAAGAGAGAGGGATCCACTTCCATAAGCTTGATCTCGATTTCCACGATCTACCGTTTCCTAAGGAGTGTTTCCACATCGTGTTGACATCTATGGTGATAGAGCACACATTGAATCCTGAGCACGTTCTGGAAGAAGCTCATAGAGTACTCAAGACTGACGGCCTGCTCATTCTAATCACGCCGAACCTGCGTTGGTGGGTCAATCTACTGGCATTAATGGCTGGGTACAACCCGTATATCCCAGATACAGGAAGCGAAATGAATTACGGTATGTTCACGCAAATCAAACCTCAGGGCCACATTAGAGCATATACTCTGCACACGTTGAAGATTCTCTTCTCACACTGTGGCTTCCAGATTCTCGGGATATCGGGAACCGAAAACGCAGATGCTCTTCAAGGACGGAAGGTCACCCGGAGAGTTTTCGTCACCATTGACAGGGTCATTGCGAAATCCTTTCCTAGTCTCGCTTGCACCATAGGTATCATTGCTTCTAAGGTGAAAGCCCGCGACTGTCAATCGACAGATGAAAAGGCTGTGTACTCGAGAAAAGAAGCAGAGATTTGAAGGCGATGGTTGGCGTTCCAGTTCTCAACGAGCGTCGGCATATGGGTGATTTGCTGGCAGTAGCACGCGCGAGAAGTGAACGTTGTCCAGGCATGTGGATATGGTCAGCGACCGAGATTCCGCTTCACAGAGGAATCTTGAATAGAGGTTTATGGTGAGGAATGGTTTCACGTTCTAGACTTGACCGATACACTTCAGTTGTGTTCGTGATTATGGGGGGGATGTTGCTAATACATTTCGCCATAGTCAATATCCCAGAAAGGCAATTGATATTCGATGAGTATCACTATGTGCCGCAGGCCAGAGCTCTCCTCTCGGGGGCCCAGATCCCTATCTGGCATCCTCCGCTTGGCGTGTATCTCATTGCCTTTAGCATGGCAATGTTCGGAGATCAAGAAGTAGGATGGAGATTCTTTCCTATAGTTTTCGGTGTCCTGTCGATATGGATTCTCTATCTGCTCGCATGCAGATCCACGAAGAACCGAGCCACCGCGCTATTATCTTCAACGCTGTATGCCTTGGACAGCTTGGCTTTCGTTCAAAGCTCGATCGCTATGCTTGACATCTTCTTTGTCTTTTTCATGCTGCTTGGCTTCCTGTTATATTGGAGAAACAATCGAACACTTGCATGTGTCTCGATGGGCCTTTCAACACTGTGTAAGCTGGTAGGGGGCGCTGGATTCATAGTGCTTGTTGTGATGATGCTCCTTGACCACGAGAAACCCACACTTCTTCTAAAGAGAACAGCGGCCTATGCGCTCTCTGTGGCTCTGACTCTCTGGGTTCTTCTTCTCATGCAAGGGATGCAAATAGACCCGCTTTCAGCGCTTCTAGGAATGACTCGGGGGAACCTCTTTTGGACACCTCATGTGACCTCAACATTCGCAAGTCAGCCGTGGGATTGGCTGATAACTCCAACGCCGATACCCTACTATTCTGCGAACATACCCCGTCGGTATCGGGTTGTGTACCGTGGGATTGGGAACCCGATGATTTGGCTTCTCACTGTGCCCGCGGTCTTGGGATTGGCATGTGACTACGTACGTCATAGAGAGAAATCCTCGCTGTTCTTTCTCCTCTGGTT
>JAUQYT010000217.1 GCA_030587605.1 Candidatus Njordarchaeum guaymasense | reverse complement strand
TCCCCTTTCTCATAGTCATAAAGAGGCCTGCTTTCATTATGGTAAGCAACGGACCCCAGGTGCTCTCTGTCATCTGGAAACCTTTGTTGCGTCTGCTGAAGTCAAAGATTATTCTGGATGTCAGATCGACGCCTGTAGAGAAAACCGGACTTCGCGGTAGACTTCTTGAGATGTGGTTCAACATCTCGGTCTTGGTCGCCAAGAAAATGTTCGACGGCATGACGTTTTTGACCAGACCGATGAAGACGGAGGTGTGCGATCGTTTCAACATAGACTCAGAATTTGTCGGAGTCTGGACAAGCGGAGTATCAACCGCGATTTTTGACCCCGAGAAGTACGATGGGATGGACCTGAGACAAAAGATGGGTTTGGTTGATAAGTTTATCGTTCTGTATCATGGTAGTCTTGACGTCCGGAGGGGAATTATCGAAGTAGTGAGGGCAATGACAACTTTGAAGAATGAATATGATGACATAGTGTTGTTTTTTCTCGGAAGCGGCCGAGCAGTGCCTATTCTGCGAACGATAATCGAAGAAAACGGGCTGCGGGACCGCGTGATAGTACATGAACAAGTGAGACACATGGATGTTCCAAAATTCATCGCGATGTGTGATGTCGGTATTGTTCCGCTCCCTGACTTTCCTGAATGGAGACATCAAAATCCCATCAAGCTGCTCGAATATCTTGCCATGAAGAAACCGGTGATAATAACGGATATTCCTGCGCATCGGGAAGTTGTGGGGGATCGTGAATGTGGTATCTATGTATCCGCGGCAGATCCAAAGGAATTCGCGGAGGCAGTAACTTATGCACATGGCAATATCAGCGTGCTACGGGAATGCGGATCCATAGGTAGGGCAATTGTTGAGAAGAGATACAAACGGGAAAAGGTGGCGGAAGACCTAGAAAACTTCCTTCTAAGACTCAGAAAAAGCAGCCATAGCGAGAAAGTCCGCACATCAGGAAGCGAAAGTGTCTCTAAAGTTAAGTTCCCTGCCCGGAATCTGAGTACCTCGGAGAAAATGATCGCGAGGCTACTGGCCTTGGTTAAGAATCTGCTTTATGCCATGTTCTACCTGGTGTCAAGTATTGCCGGCAGGCAAGAAGTTTCTGTCCTAGCCTATCACTCTGTCGGTTCAAACGGTTCTTTCTATACTGTCACTCTGGAACAGTTTCAGAGGCACATGGAGTACTTGAGAAGAAACTATGAAATTGTTTCTCTCCGAGACATAAGGGACTTCGTCGAGAAGAGGAAGAGCCTGCCGCACAAGTGCGTTGCGCTCACATTTGACGACGGGTACTACGACAATTACTTGAATGTATACCCCTATCTCAGGAAGTACGGTCTACCAGCAGCAATCTTTGTGACTGTGGGTTATGTCCACGAACACATGCCTCTTGATGACATCCCGTTGAAAATGCTTGGTTGGAGAGAGATAGTGGAGATGAGTAGAAACAACATAGACGTGGGGGCGCATACGGTAGCTCACCCGGATTTATGCGAGATAAGTCTAGAGGACGCACGACAAGAGATTGTACAATCCAAAGAACAGATAGAAAAGGAAACTGGAAGCAGTGTTGACTTCTTTGCGTATCCCCGCGGGAGCTATAGCAATGAGGTCGTCGACTTGGTAAGGTCTTCTGGTTTCTCGTGTGCGTTCGGCAGCGAAGGCTTGATTGAACCAGGAGATGACCCTTTTGTCTTGAGCCGAGTGTTGATTGATGGCTCAGTTAACTTGATATTGTTCAGGGCGCGACTTACGAGGGCGATCCGCTGGTACAAAGAGTTTGAACGAAGGATGAAGATGCTCCTTGGCAAGCTACCATTTATGCCCTTGATCGATCGGATATACAGATCGCCCGCATACCAGTACACTGTAAGCAAGCATACTTCATGCCAACGGGACGTCTGAATGAACCCCGATGAGTCATCGATACCGCAGTCGATCGATCGATCGATCAACCGAGTGGCCGCCCAGATCATAATTGCCCAGATCATAATCGTTTTAATGCTCGTTACCGTGGGCTTGAATATTCCAATTGCAAGGCAAATCATCGGCTTTGTCTGCATTTCGTTTGTGCCAGGGTTTCTCGTGACCAGAATTCTGAGGTTGAATTGGAAGAGCGGTGCAGAAACCGTCGCATTCTCCGTTGGGTTGAGCGTCGCCTTCCTTATGTTTCTAGGACTGTTTGTGAATGTGTCCTATTCTGCGATGGGCATCCCCGAGCCGTTGTCGACGCCGGCTCTGTCGATTACAATAGGCACTGTCCTATTGGCGCTCTCTGTCATTGCCTACAGGAGAGACGGACCTATTGATCGACCAGAGCTGTTTGCTCCTGCAACTCGTGTTCTTAGAGCGTCTCTATTGATCGGAGTTCCACTCTTAGCCATCTTGGGTGCATGGCTGATGAGTGGTTCCATTTTGCTTCTCATGATGGTTGTAATCGCACTACTACCCCTAATGACCGTTCTTTCAAGAAAAGCAATGCCTCTTGAACTGCATTCATTCGTCCTGATCGTCATCGCAGTCTCTCTATTGCTCCGTCCACAGCTAGTCTCGACACATCTGAACGGGTGGGATGTCTTCGGTGAGTACTACGTTTTCAATCTGGCAAAGTCAAATTCATTCTGGAGTCCGTCTCCGAGCGCTCTTGCGCCTTCCTTTACTGAGGGTTTTCCGTTTACCTATAACGCAATGCTAAGCGTGACTGTGCTTCCAATTATATATTCAAATGTGTTAGGCCTCCCGGGGGAGTGGGTATTCAAACTGGTCTACTACTCGCTGTACTCTCTAGTGCCGGTATGCTTGTATCAGGCGTATCAGAAAAAGTTCGGAAAATCGATGGCCTTCTTAGCGGCGTTCTTTTTCATTCTGTTTCCAAGGTTCTATGCCGAAGAAAGGAGACAAATGATAGGAGAACTCTTCTACGGACTATTGATTTTCTTGATGCTACGTGAAGAGGTAACCCCGAGGAAAAGGCTGATACTTTCGATCGTTTTTACAGCTTCACTCGTCGTATCACACTATTCGCTTTCATATATTTACCTTTTTTGCATTGTTTTCGCCTATATTTCCATCTCTATGGTGAAGTCTGTTCGTTGGAATGCGAAAAGGAAGATGATAACTGCGAGTTTCGTTCTGATGTTCTTTGCCATGTGTTTTTCTTGGAACACTTTTGTTTCGATCTATCCATCGAGCCAACTGTGGCGCTTCGCGGGCAACATATATGATTCGTTCTCCGCCGATTTCCTAAACTTAGAAGCAAGAGGAGGAGCGATTTCACAAGCGGTGGCCCCGGAATTGTCGTCCCTCTCTATCCTTCAGCTACTAGACGGCATAGCGGACAGGATCCTCAACATCTTCATTCTTGTTGGGCTGCTTTTTTTCTTTAGGGGTTATAAACAGAAAGACTTCGATTGGGAATACGCTGCTATGGTTGCAGCAAATGCTTCCATCTTGTTGATGGTTCTAGTGGTTCCGCATTTCGGGCCTTCTCTGGGGGAGGCTAGGTTCCATCACGTCACGCTCTTCTACTTGGCCCCTATGTGTATTCTCGGAGGCGAGAAGTCCATTAGATCGGCTCTCAAGAAATCTAGAAAGGTAATCCAGATTCGCCATGTCGGTTTGGTGCTATTGTCCGTTTTTCTCGCGGTAGCGTTCTTGTTTAAGGTTGGGTTCGTCTACGAAGTTGCTGGGGGTGTTCCAACTTTGAAACCAGTTAGCTTCACGGGAATTATGACGAGCGAAGACAATGAGACCAAGGTTCGCTTTAACGAAGCCGCTGTTCCGGAACAAGACGTTTTTAGTGCAACATGGTTGTCTATGATGGGCGCAAAGAATTCTGACGTATATGCTGATTATACGGCGGCCGAACATGTCATTAGAGCTTACGCGATGAAAACCTTGGGTTGGAAGCAAACCCTGGCGAACGACACAAAGATAGAGAGTGGCAGCTATATTTACCTGCGGTCTTTGAATGTTCAAGGTATACTCAGAGACAGATCGTATGCGTTGAGCTACTCGGAGATTGCCGAAATCTCTCGTCTGTTGAACAAGACAAACCACATATACTCTAACGGAGGGAGTGAGATTTACCAATCCCTTAATCGACCTAAATCAGGGAGTTCGTGAGCTTCCGATGTCAGGAGAGGATCCCATTGAATAAGATCATACTGCGGGCATTGATGAGGCGACCTTTGATTTGACACACCATGGGATTGACAAAGGTGAACTGTCGGCCTTCAGGAAGCCGTTTTGGGACGGAACTCATGGAAATTTGCAGACAACTATTCCATCGATCGAAGAGGTTGGAGCGACGTATGGGAATCCTAGTCAGCAAATTCCCGTTTGCGCCCTTGATCGTCAGAGCGTACAACGATGCAGGAAAGGGTCTATCACATGATTGACACTCGATGGGGACAAACTCCATCGGACCATGAAGATCGTGATTTCCATGAAGCAGAAGACGCATCAGTGACCGGGCCATGTGGCAATGCCAAGAGGAAGATTCAGGTTACTATTGGAGTATGCGTTAAGAACTCGGAGAAGACCATAAGACATGCTATCGAGGGCATCATAAACCAGGAATACCCCAGTGAGCTTATGGAGGTTATCGTTGTAGACGGGGGGAGCAAAGACCGAACGTTGCCAATCTTAACTAGCATTCTCTCAAAAGCGGGAAAACACGTCCAGATTTACTTCGATCAAGGAAGGGGTCTCGGGACGGCAAGACAGATTGTTGTCGACAATTGTCACGCCCCATACATCATATGGGTCGACGGTGACGTCGTGCTGCTTAAGGATTCGGTGAAGAGACATGTAGAATTCATGGAGGAGAATCCCAGAGTGGGGGTCGCGCTAGGAGAATATGTGAACGTTGGCGAAACTCTAGTTGCAAGTCTCCAGAGCCTACGCAAGCATGCAAAATACCGGCGGTCCGCGCTGCGAAATCTTCCGCCACCCGATCCAACAACCAATGGAGCTATCTATCGAGTTGAAGCGGTAAGACAGGTAGGTGGTTTTGATCAAAAGATCGCTGGTGCAGGAGAGGACTTGGATCTGACCACGAGAATTCTGCAGAACGGGTGGCTTTTCTGCTTGAATGAGAGAATGAAATTTTATCACTTCTTCAAGGACACTTGGAGCAGCTTATGGCTTGAACAAGTATGGTTCGGGTACGGCGAGCGCTACCTCAGGCATAAACACAAGGGCTTGGTGCGTCTCTGGAGCAAACCCCCACCGATATCTTTCCTTGATGGGCTAAGAACGGCCTCCGATGCCTACAAATTAACCTGTGAGAAGAAATCTTTTCTCCTGCCACTACTCTTCGTTTTCCAGAATATGGGTGTCTGGTATGGATTTGCCAGAGGTTACTTGCATCAGTATGGAGACTAGGTATCCTGACCGCGTCGGCACCGAAGATCTATGAACGGTTCGGTCGACTGAGTGTTTGAACGTGGCATCACAAGATAAGCCCAATATTATATTCATAGTAGTGGACTCCCTGCGCTCTGACCATCTGTCATGCTATGGTTACGGAAGAACCACGACTCCATACCTAGACGCTCTATCTACTAAATCCGTCGTCTTCGAAAATGCAATATCGCCCTCGGGTTGGACCCGTGAATCTTTTTCGTCGATATTAACTGGAACGTATCCTTCCAAGAATAGTCACGGCCTCGCGCCAGAAAGATTTCCGACGATTATGGAGGTCTTGCGAGCGTGTGGTTACAGGACGTTTGGAATGACCGACAACTTCTTTGTAGAACCCCTGTGCAAAGGCCTTGACGAGTTTTGCTATCTGACTCGAGGCTCACTGGCCAAGATGGCATGCTCAAGGAATCTGAAACAATTCCTTCGGCTCGCGTACACTGCTGTGAAGCAGAGAACTATCTTGAACATTCAGAATGTTTTCAAAAACGTAGTAGCGAAGACATGGCTCAACAAAAACTACAAAAGAGGCCCTTTCTTCATGTTTATGGATTACTCCGCCCATTGGCCCTACAACCCGCCAGAACCATTCCTTGGTCGTTTTCTGGAAGGCGTATCTAACGAAGAAGTCAGAAACGTTCGGAGGGATGTATACGAATTGATCGCTGATATGTCAAGAACGAATGTATCTGTATTGGAAGCTTTGTACGATGGTCAAGTAAGCTACTTCGATAGTTGCTTGCAGGAGCTTGTCGAACACCTGAAATCTCTGGATCTATGGGACAACACTTTGTTGATACTCACGTCTGACCACGGTGATCTTCTAGGCGAACACGGTCTCCTACACCATGAGTTTGTCCTGTATGAGCCATTGATAAAAGTCCCTCTGATTCTGAGGTTTCCCGACCTCTTCCCCGGAGGAAACAGATACTCGGGTCTGGTGCAAACGCTGGACATCCTGCCAACAGTGATCGATTACTTAAAAATTGATTCGATGGATATGTCTAAGGAAGTGCAGGGCAAATCCTTACTAAGACTCATGATCGGAGAAGATCAAAGGGAATTTACCATCTCTGAAAGATCGGATTGGTCACCAAACGAAGACCAATCGAGACGGAAAATAGCCTATCTCAAGAATGTATACCCGAATTTTGATTGGCAGAAGTACGTCCACGAGATCATTGCTCTGAGAACGGAAAGATACAAGTACATATGGTCCTCGGAAGGAAGACATGAACTGTATGACTTGAAGATGGACCCTGGTGAAATGCATAATATCGTTTCGATCGAGACAGAGAAGGCAAGTGAGCTCGAAAACAAGTTGAACGACTGGAAGAGGTCATTTTTGCATGGACAGCCCAGTGCTCGCCCGCCGGCTAGTTCGGAAAAATCGGACGAGAGCGTCGTAAAGAGACTTCGAGCCCTTGGATACATCGATTGAAGGCTTAGCCGACCTTCAGAAGTAGGGTGCCTGGAAGAAAGCTGCACGGCGCATATCTCAGTCATTAAGATGGCAACCGTTTGAGACGTCGCTGGCGATCGATCGGAAATTGACGAAAGCCTTATTCGAGGAAGGAAGTGAACCAAGTGGGGAGGAGAGGCAAATTCAAGAAGAGGGAACAAAGCGCAGGAGAGGGAAGAATTGACCAGGGAGGAAACTATGCAAGTCGATGAAAGACCTAGATCTTTGGGATCGGTCGGTCTTACTTAGGCCAGCTCAAGTGAACGAGAGGCGAGCGGTCGAGATGGTCCGGGGAGTACAGTGAAAGTCTACGTAACCACCAACGGATGCGAAGAGGGCCAGATAAATTCCGCGTATGTCGAAGAGTTCTTTAAGGTCAATGATTCAAGGATCGTCAGAGATTCAGCACAAGCTGACTTGGTGATATTTTACGCCTGCGGATTGACAAAGGCAAGTGAAATCGACTCGTTGAGAGTCATAAGAGAACTGAAGTACAGAATGAAGCCCTCGGCGAGGCTGATCGTGTGGGGATGCCTCCCGAAGATAGAGCCGCGATCACTTGCGGGTATCTATGATGGTCCGATTGTGGGGTCGACGGACCTAGGTTTCTTTGAGAAGATCTTGGGAACGACGAAAATTCCGATCGATAACGTAAGTGCCAATGTGCTCATACCTAGGGAGACGTTCAGAATTCCGTCTTTTAGCCCGCTAGTGCGTTTGACGCGATCCATCCTTTACCTATCTGAGACGCCTCTGAAGGTACTGAGATACCGGGAACGGGAATCTCGCATCTTCAGGAACCCAATCTATTGGATTAGAGTCTCGACGGGTTGCACTGAACATTGCACGTATTGCAGTGATAGATGTGCATGGGGGGGAATTCACAGTCGACCGACACACAAGGTTGTATCTGAATTCAAAAGAGGCTTGAAGATGGGCTACGAACGCTTCTTTCTGATCTCTTCTGATCTCGGGGCCTACGGTGCAGACATTGGTTCTAACCTACCTACCCTTTTGGAAAGGATGGTCAAGACAGACACCAATAGAGACTACAAGATTGTTCTGAACCAAATAAATCCCTACTACCTGAAGAATCTGTACCATGACCTTGAAGACATCTTTGACTCCGGAAAGATAGGTCTTCTGGGAAGTCAAGTCCAGTCCGGAAGCAACAGGATTCTCAAACTTATGGGAAGGAGGTATGCTGCTGAGGATTGGAAGGAGTGCATGCAAAGAATACATGCTAGATTTCCGAGAATCTTTCTCTCGACTCATTTGATGGTAGGATTTCCAACCGAATCGGACGAGGATTTCGAAATGACCATGAAACTCCTTGACAAGGTATTTCTTGACAGCGTGATCGTCTTCACATTCTCTCAAAGAGAGAATGTACCTGCTTCACGTCTTCCAGGACAAGTATCACCCAAGGTCACCCAAAAAAGGTTCAGCAAACTTCGACTGAAGGCTGACCTCAACACGTTGACCAGAAGGGCGCAAAGACTGACTTGGAGATGACTGCCGCCCATGGAGGTTTTGGTGGTTACAGCTTTGTTCGATCCTAGTGTTAGAGGCACTAAAAATTCATGCGAGCGCATTGGCCGTGTGACCGAATGGAATGGGGATTTCTATGGACGTCGTGAGCCTCAGTAGATCGATGGGCTTCTCGGATCAACTCGAGCGCAAATAGGGTGGATCGACGGGGAGAGTCGTGATGAGAAAGAAGATACCTGTTGCAGATCCCTACATTACTCGTGAGGATGTAAGGGCTGTCGCACAAGCGATCAAGAACAAGAGGCTATCACAGGGGCAGTATGTTGACAGGTTTGAGAGAGAGTTTGCTAGTTATCTCGGACGTAAGCACGCCTTAGCAGCGATGAATGGAACCGCTGCTTTACACCTCGCGATCATGTCCGTAGGTGTTAAGCCGGGAGACGAGGTGATTGTGCCATCGTTCACCTTCATAGCCACGTCTAATTGTGTGCTTTATGCTGGTGCCAAGCCTGTATTCGTCGACATAGATCCAAACACTTACAACATTGACCCTGAAAAGATAGAACGGCTCATATCGCCTCGGACCAAGGCCATAATCCCAGTTCACTACGCAGGCCAACCCGCAGACATGGATCCGATACTAGAAATAGCTGAGAGACGCGGCCTTTGCGTCATAGAGGACGCAGCGGAGGCACACGGGGCAACCTATAAGAACAGAAAGGCGGGTGCTATCGGAGAACTAGGATGTTTTTCCTTCTACCCGAACAAGAACATGACGACCGGAGAGGGAGGTATGCTCGCAACCGACGATGATGAGATAGCCGAGAAAGTCCGTTTACTCAGAAGCCACGGGCAAGATTCTCGTTACCATCACGTAACAATCGGATACAACTATAGAATGACCGACATGCAGGCGGCACTGGGAATGGTTCAACTCCGCAGGTTAGACCGCATCCTTCGAAAGAAAAGGGAGGCGGCTGAATACTATGGGAAACTTCTCTTGGGG
>JAUQYT010000053.1 GCA_030587605.1 Candidatus Njordarchaeum guaymasense | reverse complement strand
CAGATTCTCCGGATCGCCAATAGAAACAAAACACCCGTTGTTCCGCGGGGAGGCGGATGCGATATCTCAGGAGGCTCGAAACCCATCGAGGGAGGCGGAATAGTAATAGACCTAACGCGGATGAACAAGATAATCAATATCGATGAGCAAGCATTGACGGTCACCGCTCAGGCCGGGATTACTTGGGCTGAACTTAACGGTGTTTTATTCGAGAAAGGCTACTATACAGGTAATCTTGGTCCAGGGAGTGGCATGTCCGCAACCATAGGTGGTGGACTCTGTCACCACACTGTCGGAGGCGGAGGAGGAGCGAAGTACGGAACATGTACACAGCACGTCGTTGCGCTACAAGTTGTTCTACCTCAAGGCGACATAATTCAAACGGGTTCAAACGCGAGCGTGTATGTGAAAGAACCTTTTTGTAGGTACGGGCTGGGACCCGACCTGTGCTCAATGTTCTTGGGCGACCAAGGGATACTTGGAGTAAAGACGGAAGCAACCCTAGAAATATTCCCGAAGCCACCTTACCACACTGCGAAAACTTTCACTCTAAAAGAGCCATCAGATGTGAAGGCGGCGAAGATCTGGCTAGCATGGAGAAAACGAGGCGAACTGGGCATATACGATTCGAATTACTTGCCCCTGTTAACTATTCAAGGCTTCACTGGAAGCATAGTGCCAAAAGTTGACTTCCCGGTTTTCAAAGCATGGAAAGGACTCAACAAGGCCATATTCTTCTACACAATGGAAGGCGAAACCCAGGAAGAGCTAGATTCGAAGCAGAAGATTGTCGACAAGATTGTGGTTGAAAATGGCGGGGAACCTTTGGGAGACACAATCGAGAAAGGAAACTGGGCGAAATGGCATTACGAGCAAAACGGGCACTGGCAAAACTTTCACGGATTGTGGGGATGCATGGGACCTGGCAGCATCCCATGCTCATCAGAACACCATGTCCCAATACACAGGTTCCCGGAGATGATCAAGAAGCTGGGAGAGTGGGAAACCAAGAACCTCGACAAGCTGACGAAGGCTGGACCGGCTCTAAGTGGGGTGTCTCATGTATTACTTTGCGGACACACAGCCGTTGAAATAGATTCTGGACTAGTAGTCTGGCAAGACGATGACAAAAGGGCGCAGAACTACGATCTCTGGATAGATCAGCTAAAAATGATTGATAAAGAGGGCGGCTTACCGTACGTGATGGGTGAATCAATAAGCAGGGCATTCGTCGCCGCAGGCGCATACCCGGGACCGTACTATGATTTCCTTAGATCAATAAAGAACACCTTAGATCCAAACAGAATCTTGAGCCCTGGGAAATTCTATCTCTAAAGACGCAGGGGGATGCTAAAATATGTCAAAACAAACAACCAAAGTTCCGTTCACAAACCTGAGAAAACTTGAGCAGATGGTTGCATCATGTTCACGGATCGGTGACTGCAGACAAATGGTCAAACCCTCTGCAGGGAGATATGATGTATGCCCAGTCAAAGATTACCTTGGAGGATTTGAACCTTACGTAGCCAGAGGCAAACTCAGGATGGCAGACGGTCTATTGAGAGGAACCCTTAATGTAAGCGATGGACTTGCCAAGTCGATATACGAGTGTACGCTCTGTGGAAGCTGCAAAGAGGCATGTCACAATTCTGGGGACGCATGCATAGAGCTTCCAACCAGCCGCTGGATCGACCATGTCAAGGTGTTCGAGGCTCTAAGGGCAGACCTGGTTGAAGCGGGCTACGGACCAATGCCAAGACACAGGGAGATCTACGGATCTATAGAGAAGGACCATAACCCATACTTCGAGAAGCATGCAGACAGAGGAAAATGGATACCAGAGGGCAAGGAACTACCGGCGAAAGGCGGACTGGTACTGTTCGCTGGTTGCACGGAGCCATACAGACAACCAGAACTACTCACCTCGCTTCTAGGGATACTCGACGCCGCTGGCGTGAAGGTTGCTGTGACCAATCCAAACGAATGGTGCTGCGGCTCGGTAGCCATCAGAACAGGCAACAAACCGTTGGCTGAAAGCCTAGCCAAGCACAACATTGAAGCACTGCAAAAAGCTGGAGCGAAGGATGTTTTAGTCCACTGCTCGGGCTGCTACAGAGCGCTGAAAAAAGACTACCCTGAAATCGTCGGAAAACTCCCATTCAACGTAGTCCATGCAACCGAATTTATCAGAGATCTAATCAAGGACGAGAAAATCAGCTTCAAAGAAGCGGAAGAAGAAGTAAAAGTCACCTACCACGACCCCTGTCACCTCGGCAGGCAGACTGGACTCTACGATGCCCCAAGAGAAGTCCTGAAGGCAATACCAGTCGTTCAATTTGTTGAGATGAAAAGAATAAGGGAGAACGCATGGTGCTGTGGTGCCGGAGGCGGAGTGAAATCGGCATTCGCTGACCTGGCAGTGAGCGTTGGAATGGACAGGCTAGCTGAGGCGGAAGCGACCAAGGCGAAGTTCATAACGTCAGCATGCCCGTTTTGCAGAGGCAACTTCATTGATGCGGCGAAGGCAAAGAAAGCAAGGATCCAGGTGAAGGACGTTATCGAACTGGTGGCTGATGCAATAGCATAAGGAAGAGAATCGTAAGGTGCGCTAGCACCTATACTCTATTTTTGTAGAAGGTACTTTTTCTTCTTAGAATGTTTTCATACAAGTGGCTTCTTGCGATCAACCAATGGACGGGCTCTTCTCAGCTCTTCGTCCATTTCTTTGATAACTCCTTCGAGCACGAGACAGCAACATTTATAGTTTAGGCGCATCAAAGTGGGTTCATCTGTCATCGTTGGAACTCTCAGGTCTGGCTGGGTGTTGATTGAGCTTGCCTTCCGCTAGGAGGAAGATGTTCTCAACTAAAGATGGACTTCTCAAACTAGCCCTCGAAGATATCTGGAGTCTGAAGCTCCATGAACAAGTCTTGCCTGAATTCATAAGAAACCTGAAGAAGTCTCTTCTAGAAGAGAAGGCTGTCAAGGACCCAGTTATGGTTGATGAGCGGACCCTAGTCGTGTTAGATGGGATGCATAGGGTCGTTGCATTAAGGGAACTTGCCTACTCCTACATTCCATGCTGCCTGATAGACTACATGCTTCCCGCGATACAGTTGGGCGCATGGTACCGCGTTGTAACGGGAGGTATGTCAATCAGCGACATCGTGAAATTGACTCGTGCGTCCTTCAAAGAGTTGAAGTTAACTGACGTGAATACTGATAACGTTGATAAGATGGTCAACGAGGGGCAGGGAATCAGTGCATTTAACTCTTCCAACTCAGCATGGCTCATAACAACTGGAAAGAAGCTAAATCACAAAGAAGAATATGACCTAATCTATAGGGTCGAGGAAAAGCTTCGTGCAAGGAATCTCAAGATAAGTTATCAAACTGAGTCCGACGCAAGGGCAATCATAATAAATGATAAGTCTGCGACTTCCATGATAGTGCCCACCCTTACCAAAGAGGATGTGCTTCATTTTTCTTTGAAGGGGGAGGTCTTCGCACCGAAAGCCACCAGGCACGTATTTCCCACGCGCATACTTGGGGTAAATGTGCCGCTTGAATTGCTCAAAGGTGAAAAGCTGAAGTTGGATGATGCGAACGGGAAACTTCAAACCTCTCTCTCCAACCGAAGATTAGTGAAGCTACCAGGTGGACAGATTTTTGAAGGGCGCAGGTATGAGGAGCCACTTTACATATTCGAAAGCTGAAGAACCCAAGATTATTGCGAATTTCCTCAAAGCGAGCAGCGTTTGAGAACACTGGCCTGTTTCTTAAGGATTCTTGCCACCCGCAATACTTCCCCTGCCTATGGTGTCCAGCTTCTTTACTTCTGTCATGAGTTCTTCGTCAGCTGGATGTATGCCTTTGATAACTTCTTCCACGTTTCTTGCGATTCTAGAATCTCTTGGTCCTTCGACAAAGCAGCGTGCTATTATTTCCATGAAAGCCTTGTTGACGTTCTCTGTTGTCCTTGCAGAGGTTTCAAGATAGCTACCTATTCCCATGTTTCCTGCGAGTTTTATTGCTTCCTCGGATTTGATTACACGCTTCTCCTGCAGATCTGCTTTGTTCCCCAGTAACATCATTGGGATCGGGTAGGGTATCCTCTTTCTGACTTCGCCGAACCATTCTCCAACGTTGTTGAATGTTTCTCTCCTCGTCAGGTCGAAGACTATTAGTGCCGCAGACGCTCCTGAGAAGAAGTAGTCGTTTACAGTGTCATGTATGCTTTCCCCTCTAATGTCGAATATGAGTAGATAAGTAGTCTGTTTCTTGAATTCATAGATCCTTGTGATAACATCCGCGCCTACTGTCTGGATGTATTCCGGTCTGAAAAGCATCCCCGCTTGAGCTCGGATCAGCGAGGTTTTGCCGACGCGAGAGTCTCCAATGATTATCAGCTTGTAGGTCCGGCTTTCGCCTCTATTTTTCTCGGTAATCGGGTGGCACGCTCCCTTTGCGACTTTCACAGTATTAGACTATCAACGGATATTCCTGGATACGCTAATGACAGATTGAGAGAGTCACCTAAAATGAGATTATAACAATCGAACTTATTATTGTTTACCCTTTATCGTAATTAGACCGACTACGTTCTGCAATTTTCTCAATGGGTGAAATAATAAATAATGGGAACAATTACAATGGTGAATGCTGCTATAGAGAGTAGTGGAGGTTCGCAGGGGAAATGGTAAGTGTTTACACAACTAGGAAGCTACCTGAACAAGCCATAGCCTTGCTTCGAAAGAAGAATGTGGAATTCAGTTTCAACCCCAAGGATGCGCCCCCGAGTGAGAGTTCACTGAAGCGAGAAGTCTCGAGCGTAGATGGACTAGTTTGCCTACTCACCGAGAAAATCACGCCTGCAGTGATAGAATCGGGCAAGAGCCTGAAAGTGATAAGCAATATTGCAGTTGGATACGATAACATCGACGTGAAGAAAGCAACTGAAAAGGGAATATACGTGACGAATACCCCCGGCGTCTTGACAGAGACGACCGCCGACCTAGCCTGGGCTTTGTTAATGGCTGTCGCGAGGAGAATTGCTGAAGCTGATAGATATCTTAGATCTGGCAAATGGAAGATTCAGTGGAATCTGATGTTCATGACAGGAACCGATGTCTACGGCAAGACCTTAGGAATAATGGGCCTAGGCAGGATCGGTCAAGCTATAGCCCGGAGAGCCAAGGGATTCAATATGAAAATACTCTACTACGACGAGAAGAGAAGCCCCGAACTCGAATCCGAACTTGGAGTAAAGTACGCTGACGTGGACACTGTTTTCAGGGAATCAGATTTCGTAACCGTTCACGTTCCACTAACTGAGAAAACCTGCAACTTCGTCGGAGAGAAACAATTGAACTTAATGAAGAAGACAGCAATCCTGGTTAACACGTCCCGTGGCCCCGTAGTTGACGAGAAGGCGCTCTACAAAGCCTTGAATGAAGGGAAGATCGGTGGAGCCGGACTAGATGTATTCCAAAAAGAACCGATAGAAATGTCCAACCCTCTCCTCAAGCTCAACAACGCCGTCCTACTTCCACACATTGGCTCAGCCAGCGTAGAAACCAGGACCAAGATGGCCGTGATGGCTGTTGAGAACGCCACAGCAGCACTGGAAGGGAAAGTCCCTCCAAACTTGGTGAACCTGGACGTGCTCAAAATCAGACCTCCAACATCTAAATAAGCATCAGACAACACTTGAAGAAAACTGTGTTGTGGGTGAGGAGAAAATGTCATCAACCTACTCTATTGGTAGTTACGTTTTCAAAGTCGAGAACTTCTTCCCAAGGAGCTTGTTTGACAAGATTACGGACGTAAGAGTTGGTGCCGGCGGCAGGGCATTCGAGAAGACTAGAAAGAAAACAGCGAGAGCGAAACTTGAGAGAGGCAGCATAGTGCTAGAGGAGGCTAGGAAGAGAATAAGGAGAGACCCCCTCACGAAAGATGGGAAGCTAACGATATTGGCGGCTGACCACCCAGCCAGGATGGTAACCCAAGTTGGCGACGACCCCGTGGCGATGGGAAACAGATACGAACTCCTCGGAAGAATATTGCGGGTTATGACAGACGAGGAATTTGACGGAGTGATGAGTACTCCCGACATAATCGAAGAGCTGTTCATAGTCAACTACTTAGTTAAAGAGGCTGGCGGCAAAAGCTTCCTCGATAATAAGGTCATACTGGGATGCATGAATCGAGGAGGTCTAAGCGGCACGGTGTTCGAGATGGATGACAAGATGACCGCCTACACCTCTGAAAGCATCAAAGAAATGAGGCTAGACGGGGCAAAGATAATGTTCCGACTCGAAACCACCGAGAAGGAAAGCGGCGCAACAATAAGCTACTGCTCAGAAGTCATCAACGAACTCAATGAACTTGGTATCCCAGTATTCGTGGAAACACTTCCAGTGAAGAAGGAAGGCGGAAAATACAAGACGATGAAAAGCGCCGACCCCCTAATTCAAGTGATCGGGGTTGCAAGTGGATTAGGCTACTCCTCGATGAACACATGGCTCAAGATACCTTACTGTGAGAATTTCGACAAGGTTGCCAAAGCAACAACGTGCCCCATCCTCATGCTTGGAGGCGAGGCGACAGGAGACCCGACTGACATCTTCAGACAGTTTGTAGAGGGAATGAAAGCGGGGAGGAGCATCAGGGGAGCGCTCGTGGGTAGGAACGTTACCTTTCCAGGCAAAGACGACCCATTAGCTGTCGCATCAGCCGTTAGTGGCATAGTCCACAAAGGTTTCACGGTTGAGGATGCTGTCAAACATGTCATGAACATCAGAGGGAAGAACATGAACTTACTAAACGGACTGTTCTAATTCATGAAACTCTAGCATCTTTTCTTAACAATAACAAAGGTGGTTGGACGCAGAAAATGGTTGAGAAGCTAAATGGTAAACTCGTTGTAGGGCAATCAGGCGGGCCTACGGCCGTGATCAATAGTAGCCTCGAAGGTGTTATTGAGGAAGCTAAACGTCACACCGAGATCAAGGGAATCTACGGGATGCTAAACGGCATAGAAGGAGTCCTAAACGAGAACATGATTGACTTGAGAAAACAACCAGTATCAACCATCAAGGGACTTGCCTCAACACCCTCATCAGCGCTAGGTTCATGCAGACACAAGTTGTCACCGGATGACTACATGAAGATACTGAATGTGTTGAGAGCTCACAACATTCGGTACTTCTTCTACATTGGCGGAAACGACTCGATGGATACAAGCCACAAGATCTCACAGGTAGCCGAAAAAGAGGACTACGAGCTGCGCGTAGTCGGGGTACCAAAGACAATTGACAATGACCTTGAAGTAACTGATCACTGCCCTGGCTACGGAAGCGTTGCAAGGTGGGTTGCAGTGTCAACCATGGAAGCAGGATTGGACACCGCAGCCATAGGGATAGTTGACAAAGTGAAGGTAATCGAGGTTATGGGACGTGACACAGGCTGGATTACGGCAGCCACAACCCTTGGCAAGAGATCTGAGGACGACCCTCCTCACCTTACCTATGTGCCAGAAGTTCCACTCAACCATGACGGATTTGTTGAGGACGTTAAGAAGGTCTATGATCGACTTGGATTCTGTGTTGTGACCGTCTGTGAAGGACTGAAAGATGAGAGTGGAAAGCCGTTAATTGAGTCTAAGAAAGCCATTGATACCGATGCGTTCGGTCACAAACAACTGGGAGGCGTAGCAGACTATCTCTGCCAATATGTGGCAAGCAAGTTGAACCTAAAGGCAAGGTTCGACAAGCCAGGCACAATCCAACGTGTATCAATGATTCTGGCTTCAAAGGTGGATCTGAAGGAAGCGTACATGGTCGGACAAGTGGCCGTCAAGAGGGCAACCAAAGGAGAAACCGACAAGATGATAACACTGCTCAGGACACCAGGCAAAGCATATCGCTGCACGACTGGATTGGTTGCTCTCGAAAAGGTTGCTATCGCCACAAAGGCAATGCCGAGAAGCTTCATCAACAAGGAAGGAAACGGGATGACAGAGGAATACCGGAGATACGCCATGCCACTAATAGGTGGTCCACTTCCAGTATACGTTAAGCTTAAGAAGGAGCTCGTCCCTAAGAAGCTGAGAACCTGAAAATGCAATAATCTTCTGTTTTGATATCTCTTGAGGAAAGAGGTGTGATTATGTCTTCACAGCTAAAGCGTCTCTTGAAACCAAAAGTAGCAGCGGTACTTGGGATAATCGGCCCGTTGATCGCTTTTGTTAGCATACTCGCAGCCATTGCTGTCTCACCTTGGTTCACTTGGGCAGG
Source organism: Candidatus Njordarchaeum guaymasense (assembly GCA_030587605.1). Taxonomy (GTDB): domain Archaea; phylum Asgardarchaeota; class Njordarchaeia; order Njordarchaeales; family Njordarchaeaceae; genus Njordarchaeum; species Njordarchaeum guaymasense. The sequence goes on along the minus strand of JAUQYT010000053.1, from coordinate 10,937 downwards.
CAATGCGTTAAGTGATTTAGGGCATACTGTGTTGCATCCAGCTTCTGCGCCGATCTTTAACACTGGACTCATCATTGCCGGCATAGTTACAATATTCTTTGGACTTGGGGTTTTTATGAAATTCAAGGCAAATGCCATAGCAATAGTGGCGTCAGTAATACTGTTGGTCGCTGACTTAGCCCTTATCTGCGTGGGTCTATTTCCTGAGACTATGCCGCCATGGCACTTCATATTTTCAGTAACACTCTTCGTGTCAATTGCTCTATCTCTGCTTTTCTTCGGGATTGCCTTTGTTATCAAGAAGTCCACAAGGATGCTCGGCGTGTTATCCTTGGTACTGGGCATTGTCGCTGCCTCACCATGGATACTCATGTCGTGGCAGCATGCCGCAATCCCTGAGATAATATCGGCAGCCACAGTCTACGTGTGGATTCTCATAGTGTGTGTTGTGCTGACAAGTGGCAAAGAGATCAAGTCGAAGAAGTAACGAAGGATTCATTGGAACTAGAGTCGTTAAAATAGCCGCTAGCTGAGATTCCATACGCAGATAGCTGAATCCGAAAGAAGACCCATCGTCACAAAGACAAGCTTGAATAACAATCACTAAATAGGTGATCTAAAAGAGAGTTGGAAAAAAGGAGGAACATATCAAACATGTCTTCGATCTTGAAACGTCTACTAGATCCAAAAGTAGCAGGGATATGCGGCATACTAGGTCAGTCATTTGTGTTCTTGTGCATATTCCTAGCGATCACCGTTTCTCCCTGGTTCTCGTGGACTAACTACGCGCTAAGTAATCTCGGAGATCTCACGAAGCCTGCTTCGGCACCAATCTTCAATATTGGACTGATAATAGGTGGCATCATAACGGTCATCTTCGTTCTTGGACTCAGTATGAAGACGAGAACCAATGCCCTAGGGCTCGTAGCGACAATACTACTATTCGCAAGCGGTATAGGCATGATCGGCGTAGGCATATTCCCAATGAATTATTTACTACCGCACGCTGTTTCCGCATTCTTGATCTTCATACCACTGACTGTATCTCTCCTCTTGTTTGGGTTTGCCCAAGTGAGAAGCAAACCATTGAGAATATTTGGCGTTGTCTCCCTCGTACTCGGATTAGTGTGCGTCGTCAACTTGTTCATTCCGTGGGGTCCTGCCATCGCGATAATGGAAATGGTCATAGTGGTTCCCGGATACATATGGTCACTGATAGCAAGTGAGAGACTGATCACCAGTAAAGACATTGTACCCGGGAAGCAACGGAAGGTGCGCTAGAAGTCCAGGCGCCAGGAAGACTCAGCGAAGCGTCCTTTGTCCAGCTATACTTACTTTTTATGCGTTTATTTTCTTCTTTTTCGATGATTTTCGTAAGACTTCTTTCATGTTCCTAGAGGCGTACTCAGCAGCCTTCTCAAAACTCGGTTTTGGCATGACTTCAGCAGAAAGATATCCTCGGTAACCAATCCTTCTGAGCGAATCAATTATCCCAACAAAATCGATATGACCGAGCCCCGGGGCGAGCCTATTGCTGTCTGCTAGGTGAACGTGGGCTATCCTCCCACTGGCTCTTAGTATCGCGCCGCATATGTCTCGCTCCTCGATGTTCATGTGAAACGTGTCAACCAAAATCTTCACATTACTGTACTTGATCTGATCCGAGAATCTCATCGCTTCTTCAGCAGTGTTTATCAAGTTCGTCTCATAGCGGTTTATTGGTTCGACCGCAAGAACCAAGCCTCTATCAGCGGCGACCTTCGCGCAATGCTCAACAGACTGTCGAAGCAATTCCAAGACTTTTTCATTTGGAGCGTCTTTCGGAGCTTTCCCGCGTATCAAGCCGATTATGAGAATTGAGGAATTGCATTTCTCGGCAAACTCAGCGAACTCCGTTACCGCTTTGATTGCAGCATCCCTAACACTCTTCTCTGGATCCGTTAAGCTCAGCCCTCTCTTGACGTAAAGAATCCCGGTTCCCACAGCGGATAACTCAAGGTCATATGATTTAATCAGTTCAGATATCTCCTTGGCTCCCAGCTTGGCGCAGTCATAGGGCATTAGTTCAATTCCGTCAAAGTTGAGCTCAGCAAGTTTATCCACTGATTTTCTTAGGTCATCTCTCGCAGTATCGCAGTCAAATGTGTCCTCGGCAGTCTGAATCGAGAAACTTAGCTTCATCAATCAATGTTCTACCTCTATCCCTCGACTTCTTGAAGAAGAACATAGGGAGGGAAGACTATAGTGAACCCGCCCCCTCGTTTTCCCTAATAAGCTAGGTATTCACTCCAAGTAGACTAGGATCATACTATCCTTTCTTCAACAGTCAATTTCTTTCATGGTGTGCGAATTTAAAGGTCTTTTTATAGTTGTGAAACATTTCCAACCATGAAACAACACTATTATAATGCTGATGGTAGCTCAAGCATTATCTAAAGGTTTAGGCTAATTTGTATGTCAACGAGCATGAAGATCGGGAGTTAAAGAAAGTGGATGGAGTGTGAGCTTAGTCTTGCAGGGAGCTGTCTTGTCAGCTGAATTCAAACCAAGAAGCGGTTACAAGCCAACTCAAGAAGAGACCGCAACAAGGAAAGTCGTGTCTGGCAGCAAGGTATGGAGAAATCCGAAGATTGAACTGAAAGACCTACCCAAACCACAGAGGGGACCGAGAGACGTCTTATTGCGGATAAAGGCGTGTGGCATTTGCGGTTCAGATGTCCACATGTACGAACATGATGACGAAGGCTACATACTGTATCCTGGGCTCACAAAGTTCCCAACGGTTACGGGACATGAACTTGCTGGTCAAATCGAAGAAGTAGGCAAAGAAGTCAAAGGCTTAAAGCAAGGAGACTTGGTCTGTTGCGAGGAAATGATCTGGTGTGGCTACTGCACTCCATGTAGAAACGGACTTCCAAACCACTGCGAAAACCTTGAGGAGATCGGCTTCACCGTCAACGGAGGGTTCGAGGAATACTTAGCGATCGGATCTAAGTACTGCTGGAAGATAGACTCGCTAACAGAAACCTACGGAAGCGAGGACAAGGCCTGCGAAGCGGGGTCACTCGTCGAGCCAACCTCAGTTGCATACCACGCCATGTTCACGAGGGCTGAAGGATTCAAGCCTGGGGCTTATGTTGTGGTCTATGGAGCAGGACCGATAGGTCTAGGCGCCATAGCATTGGCCAAAGCCGCTGGGGCAGGGAAGGTCATAGTCTTCGAAGTTTCCAACGAACGCCTCTCCCTGGTAAAAGACGTGGGCGCAGATTACACCTTCAATCCTGCTGAACTTGCAAAGAAGAACCTTAGCCCGCACGAGAAAGTTCTTGAGATAACGGGAGGCGCAGGCGCCGACTTGCAGATTGAGGCTGCAGGCGCACCGACCAGGACTCTACCAGAGATGCAGAAATCCCTCGCCGTCGGAGGAAAAGTCACCTGGATCGGAAGAGCTGATGTCCTCGCACCCATGTTCATAGAAATATTCCAAACACATGGAGCCCAAGTATACGGCAGCCAAGGACATAGCGGTCACGGGAACTTCCAAAACGTGATAAGACTAATGGCAGGAGGAAAAATAGACCAAACAAAGATAATCACCAAGAGATACAAGCTCACCAAAATACTAGACGCGATGCAGCAAGCAACAAGGAGGATCGACGCCAAGATAACGATAAAACCCTAACAGTAAACCAAGTTTGTTTCCTGAAAATCCGAAAGATGTTGGAAGTGTAGTCAAGATGGGAAATTGGAAACTGCCTCCTGAAGGAGGACACTTGGACAAGCCGACAGGAATATACTTCCAGAACATGAGTTGGAAGGAGATAGAGGACCGCCTCAAGAAATGCGACCTCATAATCGTCCCAGTTGGCAGTACTGAGAATCATGGGCCTCATGCTTGTCCGGGAGAAGACACATTCCTAGTTACCAGGATGGCTGAGTTGGTAGCTCAAAAGACTGGTTGTACTGTGGCTCAGCCAGTTTGGTATGGTTCGCACCCATATCACCATCTAGGAATGCCAGGCACAGTAATCGTTGATGACGACGACTTCAAGGCGAATCTACGCGCGATCATGGCGGGATTCTGGAACGCCGGTTTCAGAAAACAGATATTTCTGAACGGGCATGGGCAGGAGTACGTCATTCCAAGTGCAATCCACCAATTTGCCAAGAAATACCAAGTTCCAGGAGTATTCGTTAACTTGAACTGGTACCACGCTATTCCACAACACGTGAAGGATAAAGCACATGGTGGTCCATTCGAGACACCGTTTATACACGCAGACGAGGTCGAGACATCCTTCTCATTGGCGCTTTTCCCAGAACTCATTAAAATGGAATACGCTGTGGACACGAAGCCGAAAGGATACATGCCAGATTTGAAGCACACTGACAAAGCTGGCAATGTCTATGGCAGACCAATATCCTGGTACGGTCAGGTTGGGCTCGGACCCATGGAAATATCTGCGACTCCTGAAGGGAGTGTTGGAAAAGCTACACTAGCTAAAGCTGAGAAAGCGTTCAAAGGACTCGAAGAACTACTTGACTATCTATGTGAACTGGTTAATGATATCATGAAGAGGTTCCCGCCGGGTGTTCTTCCGCCATCCAATGAGGTTACCCAAAGATCTAAAGAGCAGATAGACGCAGTCATTAAAGGACCTCTCAAGGGCGGGAGACACATCTACACACTAGCTTATCCGCCGTAAAAGGCAACTATATCCACAACCAGGTTCATAAGATATATTGAAGAAGGAGATAGACAAAGGAAAGAAGACATGCTCCACAGATTCGTTCCGGGGTGAAGTCTGCGATGAGCGAACTCGTTGTTGTGGGCGATCCAAGCCTCGGTTTCAAGGTGGCAAATGAATTAGGTGTCAAGTTCATCCAAATTGAGGATCGAGTATTCCCTGACGGAGAGATCGCTCCGCGAATACTCGTGAATAGCATTGAGGACGTGAAAAACAGGAATGTCGTAGCCGTTTTCCAAAAGAAGGAAGAGGAAAACGTCAACAACTACGTAATGAGGAGCTTCCTAACACTCTCAACTCTAAAGAGATATGAAACAAAGAGGCTGATAGTAGCATTTCCGTATTTTGCCTACGCACGGCAAGACAACGAGTTCAGGCTGGGCGAGCCCGTATCGTGCGGTATCGTCGCAAAAATCTTCGAGGAAACAGGAGTCACTGACTTCATAACAGTCACGTCCCATGTGCATCGCATCACAGGGCTAGAGAAGTGGTTTCCAAAAATCAAGGCCTACGATGTCTCAGGAATAACGGCCCTTGGTCAATTCGTGAAAAGCAAAGTAAAATCTCCTGAAGAGTTCATTGTATTCGCCCCCGACTCGGAGGGACTGGCTTGGGCTAAGGAGATGGCTGACCTCATAGGCTCCCACCAAGCATCAGCCTTGGAGAAGAAACGGGACGTGAATACTGGAGAGATTACGCAGAATATAGTTCAAGATGTGGACGTGAAAGGTAAATCGATACTACTTGTTGATGACATCGTGAGCACGGGTAAGACAACAGCGCGGGCGGCAAACATGCTTAGGAGAAAGATGGGCGCCAAGAAGGTTGCGTTCACCTACGTCCACCCAGTTCATAGCCCCGGCGCCACTGACCTGCTGAGGAAGGAGTCGCCACTATTCATAGTAACGACTGACACCATAGAAACCTCTGCCAAAGGTGTTGAGGTTGCAAGCGTTGCGAAAGTAATGAGTGAAAAGGTAAAGCAGATACTGTAATAGAAAGAAGACATCTCGCTACTGTTTCACATTTGGGAAGTGAAACCACAGGTTAAAGGCACTTCATCCTGTGAGGGAAATATCCATCGCCGCGTTGCCTTTTCTTCGTCAAACGTCGATGAAAGGGACGGAGATACACGATTTTTTTGGATGAAACTATCTAAAAAAACTAAAATTTAAAATAGTCGAGAATACAATAGGGAATTGGATTTCCAGATTGGGGGTGAAAAGGCAAGTGAATAAAGGCGATTTGATTGACCTAGTAGCAAAGCATACTGAGTCGACCAAGGCTGCTGCAGGGAAGGCTGTGGATGCGATTTTCGATGGGATAGCTAGTGCTCTTGATATGGGTGACAAGGTAGCCTTCGTTGGATTTGGCACCTTCCTAGTGAAGAAGAGGAAAGCTAGAATGGGCATTAACCCGAAGACAAAAGAGAAAATAAGCATACCAGCTAAGAAGGTTCCCGCTTTCAAGCCAGGTGCTGAGCTCAAGGCCAAGGTTTTGAAGTAGTCACCAGAAGAAGCTAGTCATTGGTATAGGTCTACAATCAATGACATCCTTTTTTTGACTTTGGATAGGGGTTAACAGCGTAAGTGTTTTGTATTTCACAGGAAATTGAGTAGTTCTGACAGGTGGTCAATGTCTTTCCCCTTCTGCAGAACGACACCCCTTCCTCTCAATACTCTTTTGACGTCGTTGCAGAACTTTTCAACATCATCGATGAACATCACTTCATCAGGAGATATCTCCAAGTGATCTTCTCTCCCGAAATCTTGAAGGATCTCCAGAATGTTGTTGCCCTTGTCACCAAAATTGATCTTCGAATGCTCAAGAGTTTTGTCGAGTTCCAGCAACCTAATGATTTCATTGGCTTCTCGATGTCTGTTGACGCTATCTAACGATACGTGGATCCCTCGTTTCCTGAGCTCTTGCAGAACTGATCTGGCTTCTGGATCAAGTATGATCCTGCAACCTGCTGTATCAACTACAGTGTTCTCGTCTAGTCTCCTCACAGGAAGTCTAACTTGACCCAAGTAGCAATCTGATGAACTGCTGAAGAGAGTGTCGTCAGCGTCAAACACTACCAACTTGATTCTCGCCATGCATCATCACGCTTGATTCCTGAGAAAATCTTGCTCCTTGAGGAAAGCCATTAGTTTCTTACTTGTTGTTCTTACGTACTTTTCCGTGTAGTGGGCTGAATAGGCTTTTCCATAGCAACCTTCCGTATAGGATTTTTTTTCTTCATGGAGATCTTTCCCGCTTCGTTCAAGGTCATTGGTTAGGCATCTATTCCAGTATTCAGTTACTTTTTCCGCCTCGATGTCCCTATAGTGATTCTCGCAGACTATCACATTGTAGCCCCACTTTTCTCTTTTCTCTGGCTTCTTCTTTGGGTAACCAATGCATAGAATGCATAGAGCTAAGGAATGTTCAGGTAACTTTAGGATCTCCTTGACTTTTCCAGGGTGATCTATAATCGACCCGATCATTACACTGCCTAGTCCTAATGCTTCTGCTGCTATCACCATATTCTCAATGGATAGCGCAGTGTCCAAAACACCGAATGTGTATGGGAGGATGCCAGTGTAGTCGTATTCCACGCCTGTCAATCTCGCAGCCATTAAGTGTCGGTGAAGGTCAACGCATGGCACAATCCAGACCGGGGCATCCTTCATGAAAGCTTGGTTCTCGCAAAGTTCGTACAAACGATCTTTAACAGTCTGGTCGTTAACAACTACGAATGATCTTGGTTGAATGTTTCCAGCTGAGGGCGCTCTAATCCCGCTAATCAAGATCTTCTCTAGGACCTTCTCTGGGACCTTCCTGCCTTTCTCGAAGTCTCTAATCGAGGTTCTCTCGAGAATTGGATTTAGTAGAGGGGAGTCCTCCATAGTCATTCCCTTTTAACATTTTCTTGAGTATCTTTGAAGCTAACGTTTACCTTGCTAATTAAATATTGTCTTATGTTGTCGAATACTAACTGTGGTCTTCGTAAGATAGCTTTTTATTGTTGGTGAACTTTACGGAGAATAACACATGTCATACTTCTCAATGGACTTTCTCAGGGAGGAGCTTCAAGATGAAAGTTGAGATAGACAAGAATTATCTCTTGGTGAATGGGAGGAAGTTGATGCTCCGTGCAGGTGAGCTTCACTATGCCAGGGTCAGCAGGGATCAGTGGGCTGATAGGTTAAGAAGAATGCGGGAAGCAGGGTTGAACACTCTGAGTGCCTACTTCTTCTGGAATTGGCACGAACTTCGGGAAGGTGAGTTCGACTTCACCGGAAAAACTCACCCTGAAAGAGATATTGAGCATTTCTTGGATCTAGTCGGTGAGTCAGGTTTAATGCTTATTTCAAGACAGGGGCCTTGGGCGTGCGCTGAGTGGCTTAACGGAGGGTTTCCCCAATGGCTGTTTCACAAGTACCCTGAGATAATGAGCCTAGACTCCACGGGCCGAGTCACCTCTCGGATGGAGCCACATGCCCCAGTTGTCTCGTACCTTCATCCAACCTACCTAGAGTATTCGAGAAAGTGGCTGAGAGCCTTCATTCCTCTCCTCAGGAAATTTGACGAGGAGTACCCTGATAAACTGCTCATGGTACAAGCTGATAATGAGACCTGTTACGGTTTTCACCCATCCCCATTTGACACTGATTACAATCCTATCAACATTGGTTCCAAGGAGGACGGTACTGAAGGGCTCTATCAGAAGTGGTTAAAAGGGAAATACGGTGACATCTCAACACTTAACAACCTTTATGGGACAAGCTACGGCGATATTGGCGAGGTCGATCCTCCCCGTTCAAATCCTAAGAGCAAGGGTCAATTGCTCACCTTGTTCGACTGGGCTGCCTTCAAGGAAGATATCGTAACCGATTACCTACAAGAAGTTGCCAGTGTGTTTAGAGAAGCTGGGATCAAGGTTCCTATAAGTGCTAACGAGATTACCACTGCCTACGGGAATCCCTCCAACATGTACAAGAAATCTCGTCATTTCTTTGTGGGCATTGACATGTATCCCAGTAGCATCAAGGATTTGATTGACGCCACAGGGAAAGTTATTGAACCCATCGAAATAATGAAGGCCCAATGTCCTGAGCAATATCCTACGAGCCTTGAATTTCAAGGCGGTTGGTACAACGCCAAGGTTCCACTGAACACAACGCACTTGCATCAAAGAATCAGCTACGCGCACGGTCTGAAAGGTATATCTTACTACATGTGGGTTGGAGGAACAAACCCGAAAGGATGGGGAACCACGGGAGAAAGCTACGACTATGACTGCGCCATACAAGAGGACGGACGCGACGGACGACGCCTGCCCGTAATGAAGCGGTTCCTCGACTTCACGCAGGCAAATGAAGAAACCATCCTTGAGTCCCGGGCACTGGCGGAGATAGGAGTCTCATACTACCACCCATACTTCTATTGGTGCGGGCCTTTGAGCACAAAGTCAGCCGGATTAACGTACAATATTGCAGCTGAGATGAGTCGTTCGCCTAGTTTTGAAGCCATTTTGCAGATGGCGGGTTTCAATCTTGAGTACTTCGACTTGGAACACATCAACACCAAGGCTGTATCAGCGTACAAGTTGTTGTCTGTTCCACTTTACGACTTCCTTGACAAAGGCGCACAGGAGGCTCTGCTAGGTCTAATCAGAAACGGATCGACTGTGCTGATCGGTCCGACCATTCCGTACATGGATGGTAACATGGAGTCGTGTACCGTTTTACGCGATGTGCTGAAAATCAAGGTCCTAGAGAACGTAGAGACGGAGTCGGTCGAACTAAAGAACTCTGGAAGCCTTAAAGTTGCGAGGGTTAACGTCCTCGAGAGTGAAGGCGCCGGCGCTGTTCCAATAGCCAAGACATCATCTACCAGTCAAATATGCGGATACCTAAAGAAGGTCGGTAGGGGACAGATAGTAGTGTTGGGATTCCTTCCAACCAATCTACGGGATGTTGGCGGAATTGATACATTTCTCAGCTTCTTATCAAGTTTAAAAGTGAAATCAGTCGCCAACGCTGGCAACAGGGATGTGAATGTCATTGAGAGAGTGTCTCCAAATGGCTCAGCGCTCCTATACTTGTCAAATCTTTCGGGCGAAGACGTAGAAACGAGTATCTCATTCATTGATCCAGGTAAAAGCAGCAAGGTCACGAAGATCCCACGTGTAAAGATTGCCAAGAGGAGTGCAATAGCATGGCCGATCAACCTTAAAACGGAGCTTGGTGAGATCAAATACCTGACAAGCGAGATCACACGGATCCAACATAGATGCAATGACGAGATTGTGATACACGCTTGGGGATACGAGGGAACAAATGGCAAAGTAGCTGTTGATTTAAAGGGACAGAAGAAGAGAGCTGAAGAGAAGCTCTACAAGCATTCAGCTAAAGGAGAGACACTGGAGTTCAGGAATGCAAAAGGAACCATCAAGATAATTGTTGAGGGGATGAAGCCCCTATCTGATCTCCCCTGAAAAACAGCGACAAGAGAGTTAGTAGTTTGATAGGATGAGTATGTCGCCTACGTCTGTTCCTGTCCACCCAGTGTAGATTAACGCGTTGGCTTCTTTCAGGAACTTGAACGCCTCCATTTGGTCGTAGTAGAACTCGAGTTTAGGTCCCTTTATGAGGGTTTCAGTCATTGTGTTAGAGTCAACTAGGGCTCCTGCTGCTTCAGTCATTCCATCTAGGCCTCTGGTGTCCATTGAGAGGAGTTCCATTCCTTTGACGTCCGCCAAGTTTTTGAGCGCGTGAAATGCAGCGTACACGTTTGACTCGTAGTTCTGGATTTCACTTGTGATGCCTATGTTCCCGGAGACTATGAGTGCGCTGGGTTTCTTGAAATTCTTCCTCATGTCCCTTCCTATCATCGAGATCAAGTTGCCCACGGGAGCTGATTTTTCCCTTACGCTAGCAGACATGAGGTAAGTATTGATGTTCCTTCGTTGTATGAATTCCATGAGCTTTTCGCTGAACATTCTGTTATTCATCAGCAGATAGTTTCTTGTGTGTGTCAGCGGTTTGTCCCCTGTTTTCAAGGTTTCAGGTGCCCCACCTACCATTGCCTTATTCAGGTAGTTCTTTATGCTTGTGGGCGCGTCGCTCCAAACATTGTACTTTTGGAGAACCTTCATAACTTGGGCGAACATCGTATCATCGGGATAAGTTGGTCCACCAC
>JAUQYT010000159.1 GCA_030587605.1 Candidatus Njordarchaeum guaymasense | reverse complement strand
AGAGCCCGGCATCCCGCTCAGTGAGATGGAGAACACAATCGCATTGCCATGGAACGACCTAGAGATTGTGGAGAAGACTCTGTGCAGGAAAGGAAATGACATTGCAGCGGTTATAACTGAGGCCTATCTGTTCAACAGCGGCGTAATCCCCCCAGAAAAAGGATACCTAGAAGGATTAAGAGAACTCACCAGACAGTATGAAGTCGTGCTCATATTCGACGAGGTTATAACTGGCTTCAGGCTAGGCTTGAGCGGAGCCCAAGGAATGCTGGGCGTTACCCCTGACCTCGCAACTTTCGCCAAGTCGATGGCTAACGGATTCACAATATCGGCTGTAGCAGGGAGAAGGGAGATCATGGAGAAGGTCGGTACAATAATCGGAGGAACTTACAACGCCAACCCCGTTTGCACCACTGCAGCGCTGGCGACGATTACGGAGCTTGAAAACAAACGGAATTACGACCACCTATACAAGATGAGCGGACTCTTGATGAATGGGCTTAGAGATGCTGTAAAAGACGTGGCAATCGAAGCCGTGGTACAAGGACCTGGACCAGGGTTTGGCCTATACTTGACTGATCTAGAGAGAATAAGGAACCCGCTTGAACTCTTGGCTGAGAAGAAGCATCCTCACACCCGGAGGAACGTTGTCTTCCACCAAGGGATAGTGAACCGCGGCGTATTCATCATGCCCAACGCGCGCGGCGCCAGAGTCTATCTCTCAGTTTCCCACAGTGAGAAGGATATACAGAAGACAATCGAAGCAGCTGAAGAATCTTTTAAAGAGGCTAAGAAGATAAATTAGAAGAGGAAGGAGAGGAAAATGCCCAAATTTTCTGTCTGTGTTGAGATGATCTTCAGTCATCTCCCTTTTCTTGAACGCCTTGAGAAGGTTAAAGACGTTGGGATCTCAGCGTTCGAGTTCTGGGGGTGGTCCAACAAGGATGTTGACGCGATCGCTGAAAAAAAGCGCAAACTCGGATTGACCTCCTCATCGTTCGTCGTCGATCCCTTAAGTAAGGATCCCATGTACAGGGCTTCCATAACGGAATCGAATGTAAAGGAAATGTTCGTTTCGACCGTCGAAGCGAGCGTCAAAGTAGCCAAGAAACTAGACTGCAAAAAGCTTATGATTGCCGGTTTAGGCGCACCTGCCCCAGATCTTACACGAAGCCAACAACTCAAGAATGCCATTTCTAATCTGAAGGCAGTGGCACCGTTACTCGAAGAATCAGGAGTGACCCTGCTGATAGAACCTGTGAACCCCGTTAACCATAAGGGATTCTTCCTCAGGAAATCGGCTGAGGGAGCCTACATCGTCCGCGAAGTTGGAAGCCCGAATGTGAAGATGCTCTACGACTTTTATCATCAGCAGCTTACAGAGGGCAATCTCATAGGTAATGCAAGAGAATACTTCGACTTGATCGGGTTCTTCCATGTCGGCGATGTGCCCGGAAGACACGAACCTGGAACCGGCGAGATCAACTATCGAAACATATTCCGGTTTCTGGACGAATCGGGTTACCGAGACTACATCAGTCTCGAATTCATGCCAACAGACGATCACAGCGAAGCAATACGAAAGACAATGCAGATGGCCTCTTCTTAGGAAACGCCACTCCGAATTCAACTTTCAAATCATCAAATCCTTTTTTCCAGTTTCTTTCATGAGTTTCATCTAAATTCGGACTTTCTCGTCTTCCTGAAAGCCAGTTTCGTTGCCAGTATTTGTCTAAACGCATGACCGATATGTCTCAACTTTGTTAACTACTATAGACTCTACACACGTTACTGCAAAGCACGCGAGTATCGCGTTTAGTCCCTGCTTTTTCTACAACTACCCCTTCGATTTCAGTGTAAACTTGGTTCCATTCCTTTACTGTTCAATCTTGCCGGCTAGATACCAAACGTTTTGATGAAAAGGATCAGAAGTATCGAGCAGACTTACTCATAAAGGTAAGTAATTGTAAAACTTCTTATTCTTACAGTTCCTTAGAATCAAACACTAGAAAGAAATTCTGTTCCAAACCCTTCTTCTAATATTTCTCTTATTTTAGCGATGAATTCCCTCGCATCTGTTAATGCTCTTTCTGCGAGACCCTTCTGAGTCACAAAGCTCGTATCGTACGATGCCTTCTCCCGCTCTTCCTTCTTCTCAACCAGTTTCTGCACGTCCTGCCTAGCAAGCCTCCTTACGAGGTCCAAAGAAATTAGATAATGCTCTCTCAACCTCTTCTTCTTGTGAACGTAATGATAGATGAGAGCACATACCGTGGCGGCGTGGGTCTCTCCTTCCTTCCTAACAGCAGCAAGTGCAACCAGCGACGCTTGATACATGCGTAGTAGCATACTGTTATCACCCAGTCAAAGAAGTCCTCCCCGTCATACCTGAACCTAGGCCCGCCTTCGTGCATTGTAAAAATCTTGTTCGCTAGGTCAAGGTTGTGGTATGCCTTTTTCAGATGCCCTAAGACGTTTTCTTCTGCAATCCTCTGAGAAAGTGTCTTGATAAGGGTAACTCTTGGGCTTCGGAAGTAGCGCATCGACCTCTCGTACGTTCTAGCATCACCAAGCCAATCTTCCCATGTAGGCCGCCTGGGCATCAAATCACCTTAGATAACAAATGGTAGCATCGTCCTTCTCCGAAGAGAACGATACCGTCTTTCAAAACGTCTGCTGCAAACCTTTTCTTGTCTCTGAGACCCTGTTCAAAGTCCTTCATACTCATAACAACCGCAGCAAGTCTAGTCGGGTGTATCCCGCTAACTTCTCTGGCAAGATTATCTATCGAGTCCATCAGCTGCTTGAACTTCTGCTCATCGTAATCCGGTACAATTACGAGAACGTCTATGTCGCTTCTCTGAGTGGCCTCGCCTCTAGCCATGCTTCCGAATAATACCACTGACTGAACCTCTGGTACGAAGTCAGAGGCTTTTTTCGTTAAGTCTTCCAGTATCCAAGCGAGCCTTCTATTCTCCTTAAAGAACTTCTCACGTTTTTCGGTCTCAAATAACTCGCACATCTTACGTGTTTTCGGGTTAGCCAGGTTCAGCTTGTAATATTTTTCCTGTCCCTCAGTTTTGAACTCTAACAGACCATCTTTTGCTAGTTTTCTGAATTCCGAAGAGACTGTCCCCAAACCGACATTTGATAATTTGGCGAGCTCTCTTGTGTAATACCATTTACCCAAGTCTTTTGCCATGGTCTTCAGAAGCAATATGACCTTAGGAGTCAGTAGTTCAGACATGATTATAACTTGGAGGCGCACGTATAAAAGCGTTCGGTTTGTTGAACTGGCGTTCAGTTTTTTGAACGAAAGGAACGGTTTCACTTTTGGTTTCCAGTAAGTAGTCTTACGGCATGCCCGGTCATCGAGATTTGTTAAGTAGAGAACCCCAATATTTAGTCACCCAGATAGGGTGACTTTTCAAAGTAGTCGCATTATTTATGTGACTAAATTAGGTAAAATCGTAGGAAGGTTGGAAAAGCTTCTTAATCTGCACATCGCGGGAAATTTCTTTGTCAAACTCTACCGTGGCATAGTTGCCGTTTTTCATACTGCTGTCTAAGTTCACCAGTATTGTTCCACCAACATCTATAGTTTGCGAGGGAATGTGTATGTGTCCGCAGAGATATAATCCGGGTCTAAGGATTTCCAGCACCCTGTTTAGAACATCATGGCCTAAGGATTTCAGCAGGGGATGCTGAGGTGCTTCATGAGTTACAACTATATCTATTCTACCACTTCTTGCATAACCCTCTACGAGTCTTTCTACTTCTTGCATTGTATGGTGGTGAGCCTTTCTCTTTCTTGTGGCTATGTTTCCGTTGACGGCTGCTATCCTCAAGCCTTGCCATTCTCTTATGTTGCCGGAAAGCCAGCACGAAGAGCCGTCCTCGTTCCTCAGACTTTTGATCAAATCCACGTTGTCATGGTTCCCGTAGATGGTTATGAAGTAGCTTTGTTTGGAGATGGGTCTGAACATTTCCTCAGTCGCTTCTTCGCCGAAATCTCCAGCAGAAAGCACGAGGTCCGGCTTCTCAGCTTCCACTGCTCTGCAGAGGGCTTCAAAAACCCTGGATTCGTCTCTGCCCCGAAACGGTCTCGTACTGTAATGGAGGTCGACAACCATCAGTATCCTCAAGTTTAACACCTTCAATCTTATCTAGCCTTGATATGGTTATATAGTTGAATCCCAGATGCTTTGAAGCACACTCCAGGTCAAAACGAAGCAAGGTCTCTCTTCTAGATTAGTTTACGCACGTTGTATCGTTCAAGAAATTACAAAGAAAATCCAGGCGAAACGGTCTACTCTTTTTCCTTTGCTTGACGAATTGCTTCATCTATCATACCCACAAATTCTTCAGCCCATTTGACAGCGTGCTCTGCTTCGTCCTTGGAGACCACGTCCATTTCCTCATAAACTATCCTGTGCCTCTTCTTCCGCATACCGTTCATTACCATTATCATTCTATCGCTTACTTCGGTTCCGAATGCCGCATGAAGGAACTTTACAACAGCTGCATGACCCTCGCTACTGGATGGCCTGTAGCCTTTTTCAAACATGAGCGCTCTTCCTGCCTGCAACATTGCGTTGTAAGCGACAGCCAGGGACCAGTCGAACTTCTCGTTTTCAATCAAAGTTCTGGCCGTATCCACGTCCCTTTTCGCACGCCTGATTGCGCCGAGTGCCAGGTTGTGATTCGGCTTTATTCTACTTATTGCTCTACTTCTCAACAGCTCTTCTAAACTCATCCTCTTCACCGATAAGCATGATCAAGGGTCTGCTTGCGATTTC
>JAUQYT010000360.1 GCA_030587605.1 Candidatus Njordarchaeum guaymasense | reverse complement strand
CCATTGTTGGGATCGTGAAGAGAAACTCTGACTTAGCTCATGGAAGAACAGATCCAGCGGTCGCGTGTCTAAGGGGTCCCGTCCCAAGTGAACTATCTCTGTTCTCAAAAAAGGTGATTCGCGGCCTGGTTGGTGTCAAGGAGGCTCAGAAAGTCGCTGCGAAATTCAGGATCTCCTGCATTCCTCTTAAAGGACGAAAAGGAGTCATCGGGGCGACCGCCGCCATCGGAGAAAACCTCCAAGGCGATCATACGTATGAGCTGATCGCCTACAGAATCTCACGTAACAGGTCAACTCCTAGAAGAGTGGACGCGGAGTCGGTCTCCAAAATGGCTAGAGAAAGTGAACCGCTGACCTTTAATAACATGGATCCGGAAACAGGTCGAATCCTAGTAACTCCACGAGGAAAGGACCCCATACTTTACGGAATTCGAGGCGAAACCCCTGAAGTCGTCCTGCGAGGCCACAGAATCGTCAAGGCAGCCGAAGAGGTCGAACGGTGGGTGATCTTCCGAACGAACCATGGAACAGATGATCACTTCTCTCAGCTCTCAAGGATCTCAGACATTTGTCCATTTCGACCAGCCTTTGTTACTGGTAGGGTCTCAGCAAACCCTCGGACGATTCCGGGAGGACATGTGATACTCGAACTCAGCGACGGTTCAGGTTCGATCGACTGTGCAGCGTACGAACCGACTGGCAGCTTCAGACATACGGTCAGAAAACTCGTGAGGGGAGATCTGGTCGAAGCCTACGGTGGAGTCAGAAGAGGCACAAAGACGCATGCGTGTACGTTGAACTTGGAGAAGATTAGAGTCACAGATTTGGCAGAAGACATCCTATTTCAGAATCCTCTTTGCCTGAAATGTGGCAAACGAATGGAATCAGCCGGTAGAGGCCAAGGATTCAGATGTCCGAGCTGCAAGACAACCGACCGGACCGTCTCCAAGATCCCAGTCGTGAACCCCAGAGAACTCGCTCTTGGAATGTATATGCCTCCTGCAAGAGCTCACAGACACCTAACAAAGCCGGCTTCGAGATATGGAAGAGAGAAGACCGGCCCGCCAATGCCGCTTATTGAACCTTGGCACTGGCCGTGAATTGCAGCGTCAAACCTTGATCTCAGCAACTTTGTATAGGAAAGAGAGAAGATTCGCAACGGCTGCATCGTCGGATTCCGGTTCGGCCAGCGAACCGAGGATCAACATCGCGGCCAAGTCGTGAAATCGAGACAATCCCAAGAACATGCTCGGAGTAGGAGATAGCGCAACTTCCTTCAGAACCTTAGCACCATGTCGATGAGCTTTCCTAACTAGTTTTGGATCTGTGGCAGCTACTTGGATATTGTTTTCTTCTCCCTCGGCGCTGACTGTTCCGTCAAGCACATACGCGACACGGATACCAAGGCTCCTGGAGAATCGCATGAGTTCGTCGAATGTTGAGTAGTAGGCTTCTGGGTCTTCGGACATAACCCCCGCAACTCCGCTGAGAATCACCATGTTTGGAATGGCCTTCGAGCTTTCATGAAGAACCCACCGAGGAAGCCTGCAGAGACCGCTATTGTCAACGAAGGCTAGATCCGGAAAGAACTCGCTATAGTATTCCGCGAATCTCTTGGCACCAAGAGTCTTCGCAAGCCTCTTCGCACACAAGTATCCTAGGTCCGTGTTACTGCGAAGGCCGATGATCATTACAGGCTTTGAGAGAGAAGGAACATAATGCTGATCAAAATAGCCCATGACAGGACACCTCGGCCTAGCTATGACATAGCGCTCATCCTGCCAGTTGGTTCCGCTTGAATGAAAAGGTGTCGATGTTTCACACAGAGTTGGGGGGGACTCGCCAAAGAAACAGTAGGGATCGGCGAAGGGAAGAAACCGAGTTTGGTAGCGGGGGGTGGATGTTCGGGCCGGGCGGACCTTTCGAACCACCGGTTGAGCGCTCGATAGTCTCAAGCGAATCTCAGGGTTATGAGCCGTCCGCCTTTCGTCTGCGGGTTAAACCTGGCTACCCCACCCCGCTACACCGGCTAGCCTGTCAAAACGATCCATGCACAACTAGTTTTTGCGCTGAACCGCCTTGACAGATAAGAAGGTTTACTGTCATCCTTATCAATCATTCGCCTCTCTTCTCTTGGACCGCTTGACTGACTGCAGGCCTTTCAGTTCGTAGACGATTGCGTTGGTTGTACTGTATCTTCGCGTTAGCTCATAGACTTCTCTCGCGAGCTCCTTGTTCGTGAGGATGATTTCGGTCACTAATCAGATTACACCCAGTTGGCCTCGACTAGAACAACGGTAGAGCTATTCTAGATCCTTCAAATAATCGCTTCACACCAAGGGCCATGGTGTGTTTTGATCCTATGTCTCATGTCTTTTCTCCTCCCTTTTTCGCTGACAGTGCTGTCACTGTCTGATTGCCAAAGATCATGTGGACAACTGATTGAAGCGAGCTCAGCACTCAAACGATAGAGAAACCATAGGACTTGAAAAGGCTTATATAGAAACTGCTTTTAAAATCCAAAACGGGGATGAACTAATGAAGCAAAGAACAGTTCTCGCGGTCGCTGCGGTTATCATAGCGTTGGCGGCGGTCGGTTGGTACGCATACCTAATGTACTCGCCGAAGCCGCCGAAGGAATTCCTCTTCTATGCGCAAACACTTCAGGGGCCGATTATCGAAAGAGTGGCCGGGCCTATAATGCTGCAGCGATTCAATACGAAGATAATCTATGAAGATCTGCTTGTTTCGGAACAGTATTCGAAACTGTTAGCGCAGAAAGACAAGCCACAAGTTAGCGTAGTTACGACTACCGATGTTGAATTCCAAATGGGTAAAGCCGCCGGGTTATGGGAGAAGTTGGATCCGAACATCGTTACGAATATCAAGGACCTGTTCCCTTTGGCACGGACCGAACCTTACGGAGAATACTCTGTCGGATTTGCCGTGTGGACAGTGGTAATACAATATAATACCAAGGTCTTTCAAGAAAAGGGTTTCCAGCCTCCTAAGGGCTATGCTGATCTGTTCAGGCCTGAGTTTGCAGGCAAGGTTGGTTTGACTTCGACAACCTCAACTGTGGGAATAGTAAATCTGGTTATGTTGGCACGTATGAATGGAGGCTCAGAGCGCAACATTGATCCTGGTTTCGCACTGGCGAAAAAGCTAAGGCCATCGATTCACAGCTTCCCAACAAAGTCAAGCGTTGTAAATGATCTATTCACAAAGGGAGAACTGTGGATCAGCACTCAGTATTGTGAAGGGGCTTACGATTTTGCCTCGAAAGGAGCGGCCATAGGTATTGTGTATCCAGAAGAGGGGGTCCCTTACGGTGTGCTTACTATACAAGTAGTGAAGAACGCTCCACATCAGAGAGAGGCTCAGGAATTCGTTAATTTGATGTTGAGTCCTGAAGTCCAAGCTGCACTTGCGACCGAAAGGTGGGTGATTCCCACTAACAGTAAGACTAAGTTGCCTACAACGCACAGTAGTGTTATGCCGCATACAACGGAACAGTTCGCGAAGCTTGCAATGATGGACTGGCTGTACGTCTCAGAACACAAGAATGAATGGCACGAAAGATGGATCAAAGAGATAGAAGCTGGAGCTAGCTAGGGAAGAATTAACCTACCTCTGTTGTGCGCGGCGCCAATGAGTGAATCGTACGTTAGTCTCCAAGACATATCGAAGAGCTATGGGCAACTGGTTGTCTGCCGCAATCTGTCCCTAGCAGCGAAGAAAGGAGAATTCCTGTCGCTGCTCGGACCATCAGGGTGCGGTAAGAGCACAATACTCAACATAATTGCTGGGTTTGTTCGTCCAGATCAGGGCCATGTCTACGTTGGAGACGAACTGATGGATGAGATACCGCCATCCAGACGGAACTTGGGTATGGTCTTCCAGAACTATGCGCTTTTTCCACACATGTCAGTATATGATAACGTTGCGTTCGGATTAAGAATAAGGAAATACCCTGAAGGCGAAACGAAGGAGAGAGTAACAAACGCTCTGCAACTAGTTCGCCTTCCTGGCCTTGAGGCAAGATTTCCAGGACAATTGTCTGGTGGACAGCAGCAGAGAGTAGCCTTGGCTAGGGCATTGGTAATAAGGCCAAAGGTATTGCTTCTGGATGAACCACTTAGCAACCTAGATGCGAAATTGAGGAAAGAAATGCAGAACGAGCTCAAACTGATTCAGAAGGAGGCAGGCGTAACCACGATATACGTAACCCACGATCAGGAAGAGGCTCTCACTCTGTCAGACAGAATTGCTGTGCTGAACCCGAGCGTTGGAAAAGTCGATCAAGTTGGCGAGCCAGAGGAGATCTATGCGAATCCAAGCACAGAATTCGTCGCCGGGTTCATAGGAGCATCGAATTTCTTCAGTGGTGGAGTCAAATCGATCGATGAACATGAGATGGAAGTACAGACTGACAGCGGCTTGATCTATGTGCGCAGGAGACCGTTCAAAGTCGGCGACCCTTGCCTTCTAGCCATAAGGCCTGAGAGTGTCAGAGTCGCAACAGTCAAGATCCAAGGAAAGAACGTTCTTGAAGGAGAAGTAGTTCACAGGGCGTATGCAGGTTTCTCTCTTAGATACGAGATCATGTTACCCAACAACAGGATCAGTGCCAACATTCCCATCACGCATTCTGTCAAGAATCTTAGGAAGGGTGACAGAGTCATCATTCAGCTGGACCCGCAGGATTTCATTGTTATGAAAAGAAGCCTCCATACCAAGGGATCGTAGTGGCTAAGCGTTTTACATGGCTTTTTCCAGCAGCTCCAGTCATTATCTTCCTAGCTATTTTTTTCATGGTTCCACTTCTGTATATGGCGCAATACAGTGTCTATCGCTATGATCCCTTGATGATAGCAATTCCTGATCTCACATTGGAGAACTATGCTAAGGTTCTTTTTGATCCCTACTATGCTGGTGTACTCTTAAGGACTTTCAGAATCGCTCTTCTTACCACTATTCTGTCACTAGTTCTTGGATATCCAGTTGCCTACCGCATGTTTGTAGCCAAAGGCTTTGAGAAAATGACCATAACTATCGTGGTCTTAACCCCTCTATATGTCTCGATGGTAATTCTAGCATATGCATGGGTTACTCTGCTCTTGCCGATGGGAACAATAAATTCGCTGCTTCAGAGCTTGCACATAATAGGGGAGCCCTTGAAGCTGATGTATACTGAGACAGGAGTAGTCATCGCTATGACCCAGGCCAATCTAGTCTTTATGATATTATCGATACATTCTTCCCTAGAGAACATTCACCCGTCTTTACATAGGTCGGCACAGATCCTAGGAGCAAGCCGTCTGCAGACTTTTTCAAAGGTCACTCTGCCGTTGACTATTCCTGGTATAGCGGAAGGCTCGCTGCTTGTCTTCAGCATTACTGTCAGCGCATTCATGATAGCATTCTTCGTGGCCGCTCGACAGGCGATGGTTTTTCCGGTTTTCATATATGACCAAGCCATGGACTTACTTAATTGGCCTCTGGGAAGCGCCTCAGGAATCATATTGCTCACAATAGCCCTTGTTCCGATTACTATTGGCTCAGCCTTGGCGCACAGATTGGCAATGAGGTTCAGGATCGCTGAGGAGTGACTTGAATGAAGGTAGATCTGGGCAGGATATCGGCATATCTCATCTGTCTCTATATACTATTCCCAATATTGATCGTGGCCTCAACCTCATTCACGTCTACGCCTTATGTAACATTTCCGCCGAAAGGTTTCTCTCTCGAATGGTTCGTCAAAGTATTACGAGACACAAAGATCTTGAACTCGATGTTGGTCAGTTTCGTTTTGGCATCGATCACTTCTGTGGTCTCATCCATATTGGGACTGCTCGGGGCCATCGCCATCGTAAGGTACCGGTTCAGAGGCAGGGATTTGTTGAATTCATTGTTCTTGGCACCCGTGCTCGCCCCCATGATTGTACTAGGTGTAGGCCTTTTGTTTTTCTTCACAGATATCGGTTTGATCGGGACGCTACCTGGGCTCGTACTGGGTCACACAGTCATCGCTTTCCCATACGTATTGAGAACAGTTTCCGTCAGCCTTAGCGGAGTAGATAGGACATTAGAGAAGAGTGCCATGAGTCTGGGTGCTAGCGAATTCAGAACTTTTCTGCAGATTACACTACCACTAATCAGATCAGGTATTCTCGCAGGATTCCTATTCTGCTTCATGACATCCTTCAACAATGTTTCAATTTCTCTTTTTCTAGCTGGTCCAAAACTGCCCACTCTACCCCTGACGATTTTCTATAACACGCAGCTTTACTTTGACCCAACCACATCGGCCGTCTCAACAATCATTCTAATCATTACACTCGTAATTATGCTTGGCTTGGAGCGAACTTTGGGACTGTACAGATTATTGGAGAAGGCCAAGGCAATCTCACAATAGAGGGATCTGCAGAGAGCCATGCGCGTGAGATTCGGCATTAAGCTTCCTCACTCTGGGCCTCTCGCAAGCGTGGAAGCTATTAGCAGGGTTGCCTTAGAAGCTGAAAGAGTCGGCTTAGATTCCGTGTGGGTTCACGACCACATTTCCTACGGAAGAGACTGGGCAGGCCATAGGGCTTCAGGCCTTGCAAATCAGATCACGCCAGAGTATGAGCCAGACTTCTACGAGTCAATGGCCACACTAACATATGTCGCAGGCTTCACAAAGGCCATTCGATTGGGCACATCGATACTGGTGTTGCCTTTAAGAAACCCACTGGTGCTGGGGCGACAGGCGATTACGCTTCAGGCCTTATCTGAGAGGCGCCTCGTCCTAGGAGTCGGGATCGGCGACTATCCTGGGGACTTCAAAGCGTTGAACGTACCGTATACAGAGAGAGGACGAATCACAGATGAGTACTTGGAGGTCTTGAGAAAAGTGTTTCGGGGAGGCCGGGTAAGCCACGTTGGAAGATACATTCGCTTTGACGAAGCATACTTCTTCCCGAAGACCGTTCCACCACCGATCATTGTTGGAGGAGGAGTCGTCGCTGTTCCAGAACCTGGTGAAGACAAGCTGAACCTAGCTGTTCTAAGAAGAGTGGCGAGATTTGCCGAAGGGTGGATGCCAGACTGGGGTGAACCCGAGCTGATTAGAAAGGGAGTCGGAATGCTTAATGACCTAGCTCATGACTACGGCCGGGAGGACGTTGATTTTGAGATTTGTATGAGCAAGACACTCTATCTTGCTGATAGCGACGAAGTGGCCAGAGTCGAGACAGAGAAATCTGTGCAAGAAGCAGAGCGCGTGGCGAATATCGTGGCAGGGATCGGCATAAAGTCTCCGGAGAAGGCTTTAGAGAGTAGTCTCATAGGGTCTCCTGATACTCTCATCAAGAGAATCAAGGACTACTATGAGGCGGGTGTGAGACTTTTTATTATGACGTGTCTGTCTCCTGATCTGAATTCTTTCGTCGATACATTGAGAAGATTTGACAGAGAGGTGGCTTCTACCTTCAGATAGGTTAGCGTATGGCCTCATGGGAAATCCCTGCTACCGGACTCAAGAAACGCCGTGGAACACGACAAAGATGCAAATTTCTCATATCGCTCTTCGAATTGCCAGTGCAGTAGACGAGAAACGTACGCTGGGCTTTCTCAAGCAACTCGTCAGGACACCGAGCGTCAGCGGAGACGAAACTCAAGTAACAGAGCTTGTAGCGAGAGAAATGGAACACGTTGGTCTTTCAGTCGAGAGCATTGGGACCAATCTTATAGGGAAATGGAACTCCAGATCGGATGGCAATAATCTTATCCTCTGCGGCCACTTGGACACCGTTCCAGTAGGAGATCGAAAAGAGTGGGTCTTTGACCCATACGGCGCTGAAGTGAGAGGCAATAGGCTCTATGGGAGGGGAGCGTGTGATATGAAAGCAGGGCTTTCAGCCATGACGATGGCCGTCAACGCTTTGAAGAAAGCGGATGTCAAGTTGCTTGGCAACCTTACCTTGATAGCGACTGTCTGCGAGGAAGTTCCAGAGAAACTTACTGAAAGGAAAGGAATCGTAGAACTCCTAGACAGGAACGCAGTCAAAGGTAAAGCAGCAATCATAGCCGAACCAACAGACTTGGTCATAGGTCTAGGTCATAAGGCGACGTGCCAAATCGTAGCCAAAGTCAAAGGCAAGGCAGCTCATGCGGGCGTTCCCGATCAGGGAATAAACGCAATCGAAAAAGCAGCCAAGCTGATCATGGCTCTTAAGGAGCTCCACACTGCAAACCATCCCACCTTGGGGAAAGGAACCGTTAGTGCTAATCTGATAGAAGGAGGCACTGCAATCAATGTTGTTCCGGAGAATTGTAGGGTAGAGATAGATCGACGACTAACAATAGGAGAAAACTCAGAGAAAGCTATGGCAGACCTACAGAAGATAATTCGGAGTATTCAGAAGGAAGATGAAGATTTCAAGGCCGAAGCTAGATGCGTGTTCAGTTATGAACCAATCTTGATAGACGCAAGTCAACCCATCATCAAGTCCCTCGCAGAAGCATACTCGTTGGTAGTAGGTAGGACTCCTAGGACAGGGACATTGCCATATGGCACGGACGGTGCATTCATAAACCATAGGACCAATATCCCTGTGGCGATTTTCGGGCCTGGGAACATGAAGCACGCCCACAAACCTGACGAATACGTTGAGTTAGAACAGGTTCAAGCGGCAGCCAAGATCTATGCAGTCGCCGCCGTTGAGTTCTTAGGAGTGCACGCACCCTAGAATACCATTTCAGTGATTCTGGTTAAGTCCCCAAGTCATGAATTAAGACGGCTCAAAGGAGCCGAACACACACGTGTCATGTGGCTGTGCTCGTACACAGATGCATCTCTAAGCGTCATTGAGTCATATTACAATCAGTTCAGGATCACATTCTGGCTTCGAAAGAATCTCGTAGCCACTTCTTGTTACGACCAAGTTGTCTTCGGCGTTAAACAGGCCGAACGGCGTTGTAAAGTTAGGGTTGAGTGCAAACACCATACCTGCCTGGAGTACTGTCTTCTCCCCTAACATAAAAGAGGGATACTCGGTTGGTAGTACTCCTACACCGTGCCCGATTCTGCCTACCCCTGCTGTCGTTTTGCCAAGTTTCTCCAGCTCTGAGTTGCAGAACCTCTTTATGTCCTCAGCTCTAATGCTAGGTCTTACTTGGTCGATGCATCTACGCGTAAGACTGTAGGTGAATCTGTACATATCCTTTTGTTCGCGCAGGGCCTCGCCTACCGCGAATGTTCTAGCTATGTCACAGCAATACCCTTTGTACTCAGCCTGCACATCGATACACACCGTATCATGTCTTCTAAGTCTGCGATCGGTTGGGCACGTGACACCCATCCCCATTCTGCCTGTAAAGTCAAAACCAGCCATGACGAAGACCACAGAGCTATCCGCCCCTTCCTGCGCCATGCTCATTCTAACTATTTTCGCAAGTTCGTGTCCTGTCATGCCCTCTTTTGCCACTTCGAAAAGATGCTCAATTGCCTTGGCGCCGATGACTGATGCTTTCCTACACATTTCTACCTCTGCTGGCGACTTGACTGCTCGGAGATCAAGGAGCATTTGGGCTGCGTCTACGAATTTTGCCTTCGGCAGTCGGTTCCGCAGATCGTTGAAGTCGTTATAGCTTATTTGTAGGTATTGTTCCCGTCCCAGCTCCGCCCCGATGACTCCATCACCTAGCCCCATATCCTCAATCGTCTGAACGAACAAATCGTTGTGTTTGTACATCTCCCTATACTCTCTTACATCTTTCACCCATGTGGCTTGAAGCACGTGTCCCACTTCGAAAGGCATGGTGACTACTACTGGTGCGCCGTTTCTCGGTAGTATGAATGCGTACTCTCTTATGGTGTCTATTTTGTTCTGCATTGATCTGTGTCCTGTGAAGTAAACGTAGTTGTGCTCCTCTGTTATGAAAAGGGCGTCGATATTGTCCTTAGCCATCATGTCTTGGGCTTTTTTCCAACGCGTCACATACTCTTCCTCAGGAAAATCTGCATACAACACCTCTACGTCGCTCATCGTTCCCTTCATCCCATCGCGGGATGATGGCAATATCCAGATAAATGCTTGCGTTGGCCCCAGAGATGAGCTACCAGATCGCAAGATCAACTGGCTCGCCCTTAGCCAACCCGGCGAGGGATTTGGGCTAGTGGTGAGAGGAAGTATTGAAGCTTGGATCATGAAGAGTAATATGTGAGTCACTACCTCAGTGTTGTGACGCGAATGGTTGGTGTGTCGCAACGAAGATAACTAGTGTGAAGCCAGTATTACTATCTGTTCCGATGAAAAATCCGATCGAGTATCACTTGCGAATTCTAGATAGAATCGACTACTTTATGGTAAGCATATCTACTGACGAGGGAATTACTGGGTTTGGATATAGCCCAGTACAATACAACAATCCGTGGAGTTTCTACTACATTCTGGAAAAGAATATGGCAAAGTACTTGACAGGAGAGGACCCTCTAGCGACAGAAAAAACCTGGTACAATTTGTTCAACGAAATCTACAGGGAGCGTAAGGGTACCGCGATCCGTGTCCTATCTGTAATAGACATGGCCTTGTGGGATATCAAGGGAAAGAAGCTAGGCCTTCCCTTGTACAAGCTTCTCGGAGGCTTCCGTGAAGAGGTGCCATGCTACGCATCTGGAGGATACTATGGAAAGGGAAAGACAACACGTGAGTTGGCAGACGAGATGTCTCGCTATAGGGAGCTGGGATTCGACGCTGTCAAGATGAAAATAGGGGTTCAGACTATAGATAAGGACATAGAAAGAGTAAAGACCGTCAGGAAAGCGATCGGATATGACGTGAAACTCATAGTGGACGCAAATAACGCCTATGAAGTGAAAGCAGCAATCAAGATAGGGAGAGAACTCGAGAAACTGGACGTTTATTGGTTTGAAGAACCAATCTGGATTGATGATATGAAAGGTTGTGCACGTGTCGCAAACGCCATTGACGTGCCAATAGCATCCGGCCAATCTGAATACACAAGATATGGATTCAGAGACTTGATAGAATCGAGAGCTGTAGACATCCTTCAACCTGATGTTACAGTTGTCGGCGGAGTTTCCGAATGGTTAAAGGTTGCCGCGATGGCAAGCGCGCATAATACACCTTTAGCACCACATTGGGACGGAAGCGCAGGAACTGTCTGGGACCAAAACGTGCATGCACACCTTGCAGCTGTTGTACCCTCAGTTATGTATGTTGAATTTTTTCGCCCGAGTCCCGATGAATATCCGGAACTGAAAAGGGGTTGCATGACAGTTCCCAGGACTCCCGGGTTAGGAGTCGAACTAGACGAGAAGAAATTGGAAGAATTTCGAATCAACTAGTTAAGTCAACGAAGCTTCATCGTGTTTCGTAACAAGCGATGGGTTTGAAGTACGGTTCTACGATCCGTTTCAAATCTCGTTTGAGAGGATGCCTAGCTACTGTTTGCAAGGCCTTGGTCAGGCCATCAGTAACTAGGAATGTTTCTCCATAAACCTCTCTAGCCTCGAATAGACCTCCTCAAGTACTTCTATCTCAGGCAGTATCAAGGTTCTGAAGTGTCCAGCTCCTTGGGGTCCGAAGAGAGAACCTGGGCTGAAGACTACTCCCTCCTCGTTTAGGAGTTCAGTCAGAAATTGTTCCTCGCTGTCCCAACCCTTCCCTACGGCCTCTATGCGTGGAAATGCGTATAGACTCGCCTTCGGCTTTGTGCATCTTATCCCTTCTATCTCGTTCAACCTTTTGAACGTGAAATCTCTTCTCGCTTCTAACCTCTTTACAAATTCTCTGCTTGCGTCGTACGGTCCTCTGAAAGCTTTGGCTCCCGCCGCAAGCATCACGGTGGACAAAGCCTTTATCCCATATCCATAGGTGCTGGCAACTGTTTCGAGAACACGCCTGAATTCCCCCAGTTTACCTCTTGGGTCGCACATGTGGATGAAGCCAAGACGCCATCCAGGCTTCATGAAGAATTTAGACATACTGTACATTGTAACCACCGGTGTTTCAGGTGACTTGGCAGCAACTGACTTCACTTCGAGTCCGTCATAACTGACCAGCCCGTAGATCTCGTCAGCTATGACCAACAGGTCATGTTCACCCGCAATATCCAGAATGCGCCGTAGAGCCCCATTACTGTAGACCGCGCCGGTAGGGTTGTTGGGATAGACTATGACTATTGCTTTTGTTTTGGTTGATATCTTGGATCGCAAGTCTTCTGTGTCTGGTTCCCAGGCCTCAGATTCATTTGTGAGTGCCCCGACAGCTTTCGCACTATAGTGATGGAGGTAAGATGCTGGTCCCCAGAAGTAGTGAGCTGGCTGAATGCATAACATCTCATCGCCTGGGTCGAGAAGGGTGTAGTGCAGAATGTTCCAAGCGCCAGCCACACCAGGCACCGGGATTATGTCTTCGGGAGAACATTCTATGCCCCTCATGGCTCTCTCAAAGAAGGCTATTGACTGTTTCAACTGCACTATCAGGTCTGTGGTTTCTGAGTAGTGTCCACCCCATCCTTCGCTGGATACCTCACCAAGCATCTGAGTCAGGGCATCATTTGAGTGTCCCCATTCCAATACATCAGCGCCATGAAGCGCGTATACTTTCCGCCCTGACTTACAGAATTTCTCTTTGATATGTTCGAAGCCAATATGCCGCAGGAAATCAGGTTCTGATGAGGTTCCGTGAAGCCTCAGAGCTGCCTTGGTCACCAATTTTCGATCACACCACTAGCACGACCAAGCAGCAAATTTATCTCTTGTGGGGAACTAGCCGGGCATGGAAGAATTCAGATCCAGATCCTTGTCAACTCTGAAGGATGTCGAACAAGCTCTAGCACTTGATCAAAGAGTTGAAGCTTCATGACACGCTTAGTATTCTCGTCAGGATCTTCGAAAATCCCTGATCGGTGAGCGGTTGTTGCTTTCTCAGTGATTTCTTGACAGCAGCAAGTGCATTTTCAGTTTGCTGATTTGTCAGTTCGAAACCTAGCTGACTGGCCTTCCATGCGATCCCTCTGTTTCCAGTCCGTTTTCCTAGAAAGACTTTGAAGTTGTTTCCCACGAAGTCAGGTTGATACGGCAATCCTGCCTTCAGACCGCCCTCGGCCTTAAGTCTTTCTAGGGCTTGAATGGACGTTTCCTTCTCCCAAGCAAAAGCTCTTTGTCCCACTATCGGCTTTAATCCAGATATGCCTATTTTTGTAGCCTTCTCAACAACTCTAGAGAGTTCGCAGAGCCTTCTGTATTCTATTCCAACATCAATATTGTATAGCACTCGCAGTGCGACAGCTATCTCCTCCAGGGATGTTAGACCGCATCTCTCACCTATACCATTCACAGTTGTTGTCACCATGATAGCCCCTGCTGAGAGACCGGCCAAAGCATTCGCTGTTGCCAATCCAAAGTCATTATGGCAATGTGTCCCAATCGGAAGCTCCGTCCATTGTCTTACTTCTCTGATGAGATGTCTGAAGCCTTCTGGACTCGCAATTCCCCAACTGTCGCATAGCCCAATAGCATCTACTTTGGTTTGGTTGCTCAAGACAGTTATGAATTGCTTTAGAAAACTCGGGTCAGCTCGTGGAGCATCCTGGAGATAGAATGCGACGTTCAGGCCATGTTCCTTTGCGTAGGATACTGACTCGATCGCTTGATCAATGATCTTTCTCCTAGACGACATAAGGACCTTTCGAATCCACATGTCACTTGATGGAAGTTCAATGCTTATTCCAGAAAGATCGCATTTCAATGCTAAGTCTAAGTCGGCTCT
>JAUQYT010000273.1 GCA_030587605.1 Candidatus Njordarchaeum guaymasense | reverse complement strand
CAGGGGGCTTGCCTGAACTTACGAGATTCATCGAAAGCCTAAGACTTGTTAAAGGTATTCTGTCCATTAACAGTTGTATCGCGCTTCGACCGCTCAAAGTCGATGGAACTCCTGTAGTCCCGTTGCCTATCTCTCAGAAGAAGGAAGAAAGAGCTGAGCACAGGGAAGAGGAATAGAACTAGCTGCATTCGAACTAGCTATAGTGCGATTTTTCATTGGATACCTTGGCAATCTGATTCTTTTACATTGCTTGTCCTGAGATCGACGTACGGCTAACCAGTTAATCTAGCCTGCCTCCAGAATACTCCTTCCCGTTATCTGAGGCAAGCGCTTGTAGACTTCGAGTTTTTGAGGTATGATCAAATATATTCCACAAGCTTTGAGACTCTTAGCGACATCGATAAAATCTTTGATAAAGCTCAGCCCCTTCTCCAATGGGTTTGACGAACTCTTTATAGCCTCAACAAAATCATTTGGCAGGAACATCTCGGGAATGAACTTGCGAGCAAAGCTAACCGTCTTTGTTGAGGCGAACAACGAAGTTTTCAGTATGGTGTGGACACCGACTGATCTTGCCCTTCTAATGATTGGCTCAATTATACCCGAAATATCATAGGTCTCAGGAGGACAAATGAAGTTGGTTCCAGCCCGCCTTGCCAACGCAATGCTGTCCTCAGGTCTCTCAACCATGTAACCAGAGCTAAGCCCTATGTTGACTTCGCTATCGGGTTCGGTTCTCCTTGCTCTTGATTGTTTCTTGAGAGTCTTCTTTATGCTATCAACAAGTTCCAAGCACTTTCCATACTCCTGCGGGTTCTGATAAGATGATATGATCACGTTGGTTAAGTTGCTTTCAATACCTGCTAGCACGTCTGAGAATATTGCCTCGGGGTTCCTATGCTCAATATAGAATCCCATTACAGGTTCGATGTTGTCCTCTCTTAACCATAGTGAGGGTACTATGGGGTTCATCGTGGGGAGCCCGAAGGAGTAATCTGAAACAACAACTGCATCAACAAAAGGAGATAGCTTGCTAGCTTCCTCCATGAAGGCGGTCTTATACGTTCCCTCCGACTCCGAAAATGTAACCTCCGCAAGTGTCACGAAAGTCTCATCGTTCAGACGCTTACTTAACTTCGTAACACCACTTCTCCTTGTTCACTTCACATTTATGAAGGAACTCTCATCAACAGCGCTCCTTACTGTGAGTGGTTCCTTTTCCCCGGTTCTAGAGGAAACGTACCAGACCAGGTCTCCATTATCATCTTCTTTGAGTTTTGCTATTGAGTATGGACCTAGTAAGCCTCCGTTGGCGATATAGCATGCTTCTTCCTTTGCCAGAATTCCTCTGCATTCCGAAAGCCACGGGTCTTCGTCATATATGTCAACCACAGGGCACAAAGTCATTTGGAGAGGAAGAACCAACTCGGTGGGAAAATTAGTCACTGTTTTGCACTCGGGAGACGATTTGATCAGGAAATCAACTATGAAGGCTTCGCTTATGTCAACCTCGGCAAGGTTGACACCCTTAAGTTGTATTTGAAAGTTCCTTAGAAACGCTAAATTCGGAAAATGTGTATCGGCCTTGTCTTTGATGTTGGCAAAGATTTCATCAAGTGTGCAACCGACTGAGTAGAATGCTAACATGTTCTTGTACGAAACCTTTGCAACCCATCTCCTCAGATTGTCAGTCTTTGAGGTAAGGGGGATGCAGATTTTCATTTAGTACCCCCATCTCTAATGCTTCAAAAAAATGTGGGAGTCTAGAGACTAGTGCCCAACCCTGTCTATTAACTGTTTGGTCACACTGGCATATCCAACTGCCATGACATGAGTGCCCTTGCAACCTCTCGTCCTCTTCAGCTCTTTTATGAAGTCAGTAAAGTACTCCACGTTCAGCTCGTCTATTTTCCTCTTTCTCTCCTCTTTGTCTTGGATGCCATCCTTCAGCTGTTTCAATTTGTCAATGAGTTCTTGTGGCACTGAACACCCTGGAACATTCTTGTTAAAAAAGTCTGCAATTGCATAGTTCTTTAATGGAAAGATTCCAATCAGAAGTGGGACGTTGAACTTTGCTGCCTCATCCACGAACTGTTTAGCCTTCTCCACGTCGAAGACTACTTGGGTCTGTACGAAATCTGCGCCAGCTTCTGCTCCCATTAAGATGTTTTCCAATATATTATTATAAATAACTATCTAACAGCCTCAACGAGTTTCGGAGTGAGCCTTTCGTAACCAACAGCCATTATGTGGCATCCTACTGCTGTGGTTTTCCTGAGTTCTTTGATGAACTCTATGAAAAAGTCAAGATTTACTTCATCGAATTTTTGTTTTTTAAGGTTCTTGTCTGCGATCCCTTCAACCTTTTCAAGTTTCTTCAGCAATTCTGTCGGAACCGATACTCCTGGTACGTTTTTGTTGAAGAAGTCAGCTATTCGATAGTTTTTCATCGGGAAAATGCCAACTAATACTGGGATGTTGAACCGTTTGGTTTCTTCTATGAAACGTTTCGCAGCTTCTATGTCAAAAACGGCTTGTGTCTGAATGAACTCTGCCCCAGCCTCTACTTTTCTTCTGACCTTGAAGATCTCTGGTTCCAGCGGGTCAGCGTTTGGGTTGGCGGCTACGCCCACATGAAACTTGGGTGGTTTGTTGATTGGTTTGCCATACGGGTTCACTCCCTCATCGACCATTTTGCGTATCATATACGTAAGTTGGGCCGAGTCAAGGTCAAACACAGGTTTAGCGTCAGGCATATCCCCGACAGCTGAGTGGTCGCCTGTTAACGCCAGTATATTTTTTATCCCCAGCGCCCCGGCCCCAAGCAGGTCAGCAAACAAAGCTATAATGTTTCTATCCCTACAAACTAATTGGTAAACCATCTCGATTCCAGTTTCCTTCTGTAGGACATATGATGCGGCGAGACTACTCATATACGCACATGCCTGTGGGCCATCAGTGACATTGCATGCTACAACATGTCCTTTCAAATCCTTTGCCGCCTCAATTATTTCGCTTAGGTCGGTGGTTCTCTCCGGTTCTAGTTCGCCGGTAAATACAAATCGTCCAGATTTTATCTCACGCATCAGGTCACTGTACGCTTCAACTTTCGACATGAATCCTTCACCTTTACCCTTTAGTGATAGTAATAGCCAACTTGAGCTCCCTGGGAGAGTGTTGTCGAGTGCGGAAAGGTCTAAACTTGGTGTATTGGTCAAGCTTTCCTCGTTGCTTTAATCGTTTCCATATTAAAACCCAGGCGCAGTCGTTAGTGTATCTTCCTACTTCGCATTTGCCTTTCACCTGTCCCCCACATGGACCATTTAGTAATCCTTTAGCGCATCTTGTGATGGGGCATATTCCGCCAAACTGGTCGAGGACGCAATCTCCACAGGCATGGCATCTTTCAAACAGCTTTTCCTGGCTTCTATCCATCATGCCTATGAACTCTGTATTATTTCCTGGAAATACGGGTTTATCTTCGAATGCATCAGCTATTGTTTGAACTCCGACACCGCAACCAAGTGAGAGTATTGCATCGGCCTCACCGACTGCTTCTCGAAGTGAGTTGGCGACTACATCGTCGTCGCATTGCCTTAGGACTGTAAGCGCTCTCACAGAGATTTTTCTATCCCCCTTGATTTCTTGCGCCAGTTCTAAGCGTTCTTTCAATATTTCGGCTTGTTTTAAGCCACCAGTCTCGTAGATTCCGGCGCATCCATCGCATCCTACGATTAGAATTCTTTTGTACCCCTGTAGCATTGATCGTATTTCCTCAAACGACTTCGGTTTGACGACTATCATTTTGCATCCTCCTTGAGTTGCTTTTATCACAGATGTTTTGTATCGCGTCGATTTGAGCTTTTATGAGCCCAGCCTTCTAAGGGGGCTGGGTCCCATTTTCTTTATTTCAGCCACCATCTCCGTTACGACCGTGGCAAACTTGCCTCCTTCAGACGCGGATATCCACGCTAAACGGAGGCGCTCAGGTTCAAGACCGGCCTCGCTTAACCACGATCGTATTACGTTGTAGCGAGCTTCCGACCATCGATTCCCTAAAACATAATGGCAGTCTCCAGGGTGGCAACCAGAGATAAGGACACCATCAGCACCGCTTCTAAAGGCCTCAAAGACAAATATCGGGTCAACACGACCACTACACATCAGCCTTATGATTCGAATATTTGGTGGATACTGAATCCGACTTACTCCAGCTAGATCCGCTCCAGCATAACTGCACCAATTGCAGGTAAAGGCCAGAATTCTAGGCTCAGAGTCTTTAGCTGGGGTGAGAAATGCTGCTCGAATTTGAGCCAAGACCTGTTGATTTTTGAAATGTCGCATCTTTATCGCGGTTGCAGGGCAGCTAACGGCGCAGGTTCCACAGCCTTTGCACATGACTTCGTAAGTCTGCGAAATCCATCTTCCTTCGGTTGATTTTATGAGCTTGATAGCGCTGTATGGACAGACGGTTTCACAAACGCCGCAGCCTATGCATTTCTCTTGGTCAACTGTTGAGATTATCGGCTCGGCTGTTACACGTCTTTTTGACATAGGTATGGAAGCCCTTGAGGCTGCGCCGTAAGCTTGGGCAATGCTTTCACTCAAGGTTGAGGGCCAATGGGCAGAGCCGCACAGGTACACGCCGTCCGTGGCGAAGTCGAGGGGTCTGAGCTTGACATGAGCCTCGAGGAAGAACCCGTATTCGTCAACAGGTATCTTCAATATCTTTGCCAACTCCACAGAATCGGGATGCGCGATCATCGGCGTCGATAGCACGACCAAATCGCAAGGCAGATGCAACTCTTCACTTAGGAACTCGTCGACGACTTTCACCACCCCCTTATTAACGACGGGCGGCTTCTGAGGGGAATATTTCACAAAGATTATTCCTTTCTCCCTCGCCTTCCTGTAGAGATCCTCATATAATGTGCCCCAGGTCTGCATATCCCTGTATAGTATGAAGGTCTTCGCCTCGGGGCTTCGCTCTGAGATTATTATCGCGTTGTTTAAAGCGGTCATACAGCATACTTTTGAACAATAGTTTCTTTTCTCGTCCCTCGCTCCGACGCACTGAATCATCACAACATTCTTGGCGTCGAATTTACCCTCCTTCAGCATCTTTTCTAGTTCAAGTTGGGTTACAACATTTATTCCGTCATAGCCGTACATTCCAATGGGCTTGAACTCCTCAGCGCCCGTAGCGACCACTATCACTCCTGCCCTAAAGGGGATGTTTTTTCCTTCCTGTTTAATGGTTACGTCGTAATTTCCAATGAACCCTTTGACCTCCGTCACCGTTGCGGAGGTAAGTACCTCGATATTTCTGCTCTTTTTAACCTCATGTATCTTGGCTTCGATGAGTTCAGAAACATCTTCTTGGGTAGGGTATAGTTTATACAAATTCCCGAGAAGGCCTCCGAGCCCCTTCTCCCTCTCGATAAGCTTGACTTCGAACCCGCGATCAGCAAGGCTGAGTGCGCATGTCATCCCAGCTATTCCGCCGCCAATGACCAGGGCGGAAGGAACAACTTCGACTTGAATTTCTTCCTGAGGCTCTAGGAGCCTAGCCCTTGCTACTCCCATTCTAATTAGATCCTTCGCCTTCTCCGTTGCCTTTTCCGTCTCCCGCATATGTACCCACGAGCATTGATCCCTCACATTCACAAA
Organism: Candidatus Njordarchaeum guaymasense; assembly: GCA_030587605.1. Taxonomy (GTDB): domain Archaea; phylum Asgardarchaeota; class Njordarchaeia; order Njordarchaeales; family Njordarchaeaceae; genus Njordarchaeum; species Njordarchaeum guaymasense. The sequence continues at coordinate 1,367 of JAUQYT010000273.1, read as the reverse complement.
CTCGAAGAGGTAGGGATTCAGGCCTGCTTCTTTACAGGTACTTCTGAAGAGAGGCTCATGGGTTCTTGGGGTGCAAGATGCAACTATCACCCGGTTAAGCCTCTGTTCAGCTATCGCCGTCTTGATACCCGTAAGCCCTGCTTCTGAGCAGGTGTAGAGGCTCTCCTGAGAGAATACTACGTTAGGCAGCCCTTTAGCATACTCGACAAGGGCGGGAACGTCCAGAAAGCCTCCGATGTTCGTGCCGCAACGGCATACAAATACGCCGATTCTGGTCTCTTCCATCAGCAATGTCCTCCTGTAATGATTTCAGCAGCCTTAGCCGCTGCGCCACTTGCTTGAGTAACAGAGTCAGGTATATCGGTGGGTTCCCGACAGCAACCACAGATAAATATTCCTTCTCGAGTAGAATCCAAGGGTGCGCTAGGGTTTGTCTTGAAGAAGCCATATTCGTCCAGCTCAATCCCAAGGATCGTTGCAAGCTCTTCCGTCCCACGGCGAGGAACAAAGCTTGCTGCTAAAACGGCCAAGTCCACTTTCATGTTTCCTATAGTGGAGCCAAGGGTCTCCTCATACCGTATGATAGGATTTCCTTCAGGGTCTTCGGTTATCTTCGCTACCCTCCCTCTAATGTATTTTATTCCATACTCTTCCTCGCCGCGTGCCACATATCTCTGAAAGCCCTTACCTGTAGCTCTCATGTCCATATAGAAGACGTATGCTTGCGCGTTTGGATCATGTTCTCTTGCCAAGATCGCTTCCTTAGTGGCGTGCATGCAACAGACGGCGGAGCAATATGGATTGTTCTTAGCATCTCTAGAGCCTACGCATTGGATAAACGCGGTTTTTTCTGCTGGTTTTCCATCGGAGGGTCTTAGCAAGCGTCCTCCGGTTGGCCCTGAGGCGGAAATAAGCCTCTCATACTCGAGAGCTGTAATTACGTTTCGGTATCTTTTGTAACCGTACTCGGAAAGACTGGTTGGATTGAAGGGATCGAAGCCCGTGGCGATGATGATCGCTCCCACGTTCAGATCCATCTCGACATCTTTCTGCTCAAAATCTATGGCTTTCCTTGCGCAAACCTTCTCGCAGACCCTGCAGACGCCTTTGGTTAGGTAAAGGCAGCGATCTCTATCAATGGTCATCACCATTGGAAGGGCTTGTAGGAAGTAAAGGTAAATAGCGCGCCTCCTTCTCAGCTCCATGTCAAACTCGTCAGGAACCTTGACAGGACACTTTGCAACGCAGTCACCACATCCGACACATTCCTTTTCTTTGACAAACCTCGCCTTTTTCAGCACTTTTACCGAGAAGTTGCCCACCGATCCAGTGACTTCCTTTACCTCTGTGAAAGTATGCAGCGTGAT
>JAUQYT010000268.1 GCA_030587605.1 Candidatus Njordarchaeum guaymasense | reverse complement strand
ATGAAGTCTCGTTTAAGACCTCTCTCCTCTTCCATCCTTCGTTCATCTCTTTTTCGCTCTTCTTCTCTTCGCGTGAGAGCTTCTTGACAAACCATATTGAACTGAGTCGAACATGAACCAAGGAGGATGCTTCTTCATCAAATTCCCAATCTTGTTGCGGTTCATTGCATTTTCTCTCTGGGGCTTCGACGATTAGTCTTGGCCAACAATCGACTATCATCCCTACTCCCTGAGTCCACCAAATTCGCACTTCACACGGCTGCATGATGGTGAGGCCCGGCGGCCGCATGGGACTATCTGTTTTGGAGTTGAACAATGTATAAAGACCTAGGTAAAGTAGCCCAACATGCCCCGTTGAAAAGAGTTTTCATTCGATCAACACACTCTGTCTGACTTGTGTCCAATTTGGAAAAGGACATATACTGTTTGCAAGGATCTACACTCCTCTAGGAAGAATACTATGATAGACCTGACTAACGGAGTCATCATAGCCGTTTCAGCTTTTCTGATGGAGGTCGTCGACGCTTCCATAGGAATGGGGTACGGAACCGTTCTGACGCCGGTCCTCTTGATGGTGGGTTTCGACCCTACTCATGTCGTCCCGGCCGTGATAATATCTCAGCTCGCAGGCGACTTTGCAGCTGCTGGCTTCCACCACAGCTTCGAGAATGTAACGTTCACCGTCAGTGGCAAGTCAGAAGACCTTAGGATCGCGTTGACCCTTGGCGTTTTGAGTGCTGTTGGGGCAGTGATAGCGGTCTTTGCGTCCATGAGAATGTCCAAGCTCTACCTGAGCCTTTACATAGGCTTTCTAGTGGCTGCAATAGGTGTGGTAGTGCTTACTCTTGCGATTCGCAAGAAATCCTTCGGGTTCTCTTGGCCAAGACTTTTTGGATTGGGGCTCTTTGCGTCATTCAACAAAGGTATTAGTGGCGGGGGCTACGGCCCGATAATCGCGTCGGGCCAAATCATTTCGGGCGTGGGTGTGAAAAGTGCAATAGGCATTACATCTCTCGCCGAAGGCATCGTTTGCATCACAGCCTTCATGGCCTACTTGCTGACCACTGGGATACCAAACTGGCCTTTGGCCTTGTACCTGACCGTAGGCGTCTTCTTCTCGGCCCCCGTGGCTGCCTACATAGTTCGGAAGGTTGAGGCCGAAAAACTGAAGCTCATCATGGGTGTCGTCACTACAGTGCTGGGAGTAGGAACGATCTTTAGACTGATTTCCCCCTAGCAAAGTATGCGCAGAATCCGAAAGACCTTTCAATGAAGGGAGCGTGCTTGCTTGAACCCTCAGTGTATTGTTTCACGGATGAGTATCAGCAACACTAGCCCAGTGACAAGTGCTACCATGGTAGCCAGAATTGCAAATGCAAAAACAGTCATCTTCAGTATCTTCAATAGTTCTGCGCAGGCTGCCATAAATATGGAGAAGCCGAAGACTAATCCCAACGCTCCTCTGTTTCTTGCGAAATGCTTTGTGGCGTGCGACCCAAGCTCAGATCCTAGAGCACCAGTCGGAAGCATCGCCAAAGCTACTGTGATATCTACGTTTCCTCTCAACGCATGGCTGAAGGTTCCATAGGAAGCAGCGAACAATATGGGGAGTAGACTTGTTCCAATTGCGACACCAGGAGGGGCGCCTATGACATAGATCAAGGCCGGAATGGCAAGCAGGCCTCCCCCGATGCCTGTGAGTCCTGCCGAGAAGCCGGTTAGAGAGGCCACCATGAAAATCCACCAGACTGATACGGATTCAATGCCGGATGTCGGCAACGAGATTGTTGGAGGAACAGTTACTCGAAGTCGTTCAACGACACTTGTGGATAAAGAAAGTCTCTTCTCCCGTTTTCCCTTGGCGCGCGCACGGAGAGTGTTCAACAAAGCATAAGCGGAAATAGAATACATAAGAATAATCAGTGAGATGCTCACTGTCATCTCAGTTTCTCCAATCAATTTTAAGTATTCAATCATTCGGACGCCTAGCTCAACTCCGATTGCTGTGCCGGCAATCATCAGACCGCTCAGCTTGAGGTCGATGTGTCCCAGACGCCTGTGCGTTACAATTCCCGGGATGCTGTTACCTGCAACGTAGCACAGACTGGATCCGACAGCAAAATGAATTGGAAGTCCAAGAATACTCAGTGTTGGCGTGATTATCCACCCTCCCCCAACTCCTAGGAAGCCTGCCATAACGCCGGATGCAAATCCCAGCAGAAGTATCATCTCAATGGAGACATCCGCTCCTGAAATCGGGAAGTACATTTCTACTCCCTTGACCAGGCTTGGTTCAATACCTTACGCATGTAGTGAAGGATGAAGGTCAATAGCATGCCAATGATTAGGGTCAACACAAGGCTTACCGTAGCGTAAATCAACCTATCCTCTTTGAACCAACGAAGCAAAATGTCTATCATGAGGATCTTCACTTCAATTGCTACAGTTCAAGTGGTGATTTCTTGAATTTTCAGATTCGGTCTGTCAATGATCACGTGCCGAACGTATTCAGTCAACAAATATGTTTGTGTCGCTTAGGATTTCCGCAACCTCCGGACGTAGAATCTCCATAGGCGGCTTCTTTCTATCTCTGAGCATTTCTCTAATCTTAGTTTGGCTTGTGGATACGTGTTGGCTAGTGTCGTGTGGACAGGTCTTCGAACTTGCCATCCATCCACATGCCTTGCAGTAGAATGCCTCACTGTACTTTAGAGGTATGATTCCGACGTCGTATTCGTCGAAGATCCTATGACATTCATATGGATCATAGAAGTCTCTGCCGTTAGCGTCCTTGACGCCTGCGAGATCTCTTCCGACGATGAAGTGTGTCGCTCCGTAGTTCTTCCGAACGATTGCTAGAAAAAGGGCAGCTTTTGGCCCTCCATATCGCATGCTGATGGAGAGAGACGAGAGTAGAATCCTGTCTGGCCGATAGTACTTCCTCAGTACTGCATCGTAAGCTTTCATAATGATCTCCGGCCGGTAATCTCCCTTTTTCAAACGTCCAACGACAGGATGTACGTGCAATCCGTCGACAATTTCTAGGGAACATCTTTGAATGTATTCATGAGCCGTATGAGGGGGGTTCCTACACTGATAGGCCGCGATGGTTCTCCATTCATTCTCTTCGAAGGTTTTTCTTGTTTCAGCTGGTGTCAATTCGAATCGCCCTACTGGGAGATCTAGCCTCTTGATCTGGTCTATCTTTCCGCCAAGTGCAATACCTCCAAGGTCAGATAGATCTCGAACGTTGGGATGACTCATGTCCAGTGTTCCATAAATGGACTTTGCGAATTCTTTCTTCTTGAGTTCAAACTTATCCTCGACATGCATGAGTGCGAAAGGTTGATCTGAAGTGTCCAACAACGCGACTTCATCGCCTTCCGCTATGGCGCTTACGACCCCGGCATTCTTCTTTTCGGGCGGTGCCATGATAATCGGGATAGTCCAAGGAAGATCGTTGGAGAGTCTACCTCTCGAGATAACGCTTCGAACGTCATCTAGACACATGAAGCCGTCGAGAGGGCTGTAAGCACCTATTCCGATCTTGTCAACATCGTAGATTGCGTCTATATGCGGTTTGATTTTCACGATTGACTCGGCTTCTCTTTCTATTCTCTCTTTGTCCTTCTCATTGACCAACCGATTGACGAGTTTTCCTCCATATGGCTCTCCAATACGAATAACTCTACCCAATCTCCACAATCCCCACTATTGATCGCACGCGCTATCGAAGTTTGCCATTTTGACAAGGACAAATTCTTGAAGGCAAGGAATGATAGGACGCACTCCGAGGCGCTCTTTCTCACATGTAGCCCAATTTGCGCATCCTTTCCATCATCTGTTCTTTGTCTTGTCGTCTTCCAGCTCTTTCAACTGTATGTTCCAAGTCTTGCTCCCAAGCTGGAACGTTGGACAACTTCTTGCTGGTCGTCTTCGCTCCAAGAGAACGGTGGCCCTGCTCGTACAGGTGGACGTAAGGTATTCCAAACGTGAAGGTGGTGTCCCAGATGTCACGTTCTCTGAAGTGAAGAATCGGACGTATCCTCGTGTGCGAAGGCTGCAGATCTCCGCCTTCTTTGAATTCGAAGTATTCGTCCTGTTTTCGGGCAGGCTGCTCGTCCCATCGGAGTCCTTGGAATATGCCCTTTATGTTGTTCTTCTCGATGAACATGTTCATCGGAACTGTTTTCATCAGATGGTTTCCAATAAAGGATTCAGCCTCGAAAGGAAAACTATCAATGTTGAGTTCAAGCCGTTCGCGAACCTCTCTCTGGTTTCTCGGACTCAGCTTTGATACAACCACTTTGCCACCCAGTACTCCACCAGCAGCGTCATAAACGTCTTTGTTCATACAAATCTCAACATCTACGTTCCACTTCTTGCTTACTTCGTTAACAAAGTCTATGATCTCGGGGAACGTGTCGCCTTCCTCGATGAACATCGCTTTGGGAATTGGGATCATGTCCTCAAGGCACACTTGTCTGACAATCCAAAGCGTGAGGGTACTATCCTTGCCTCCCGTCCAGCCGATCGCCAACTCTTTGGGAGAGAACTTCCTAAATGCTTCCCGAACGATGTCTTTTGACTTTCGCACTTGTTGTTCAAGTTCTTTTCTTCGTTCTTCGGTGACCATCGGTTTGCTCATTCACCTATTCTCCTGACAATGATCTCCTAGCCTGGTTAGGAGTCTAATGTGTTTTTCCGTCTTCCGACTCTGGTTTTGAGAATCGCCTTCATATGTGCTTGCTCGCACGTCATTTTTTCCTCCTTGGGTACTGTTGGGATAATGTTGTTGATTTCCTTCGGATCGTTCTGCAAGTTGTACATTTCCCAGGCACCAATGTTGCCTCGGTAGATTATCTTAAAATTGCCCGCCAAGTAGTAGTAGACTTCCTTATCTGTTTCCTTGATACTATGACCGAGCTTCTCGATAGCTTCACCAAAGCACCCTCTCTCCTTGTACTCGCTGAGCGGAAAGAGAGATTGCCCTTGGAAGGCTTGAACAGGCCCCAGGCCAAAGAGATAGTTGATGGTCGGAGGGATGTCTACGCCGCTCACGACCTTATCGCAAGTCTCTCGCCGTCTGCGCTCCGGGTCGAAGACAAATAGTGGGACCGAAACAAGTTCCTGGAACATTTTGCCGTCATGAGAAAGGCCGCCGTGATCTCCAAACTCGTCGCCGTGGTCCGCTGTCACAATTACTAGACACTCTTCCAAGACCTCGAGTCGTTCCAGTATTCCGAAAAACTGCTTGACATAGTCATCCACTTCTCTCACGCGAGCTTCGTAGAGTTCCTTCAAGAGGGTGACTTTTTGGCTATCTGATATGTCTCTTTTCAACACTACGTCTTTGAACAGCTGGAACATATCGTCTTCCGATAGCGCAAGCGCTTCAGTTGACGAGTGAGCCAGCTCAAGATACTCTCTCGCTGGAACATAGGGTTCATGCACATCCATGTAATGAACCCACAGAAAGAAACTCTGGTAATTGTTGCCTTTGACATGTGAGGATAGCCAATCTTTCACGTGACTGTTGACGTCTTTTCCTTTGAGGAATGGGACCTTATCGCTCACATCATATTCCATGAAATCGCGAAAGACATCCCATCCTCTATTCCATCCAAAGTAGTCAGAGACATATGGGTTGGAGTGAAAGGCAGCGGTCACTATTCCTACACTCTTCAACGGCTCCGAAACCAAGACTCTTTGTGGAGATAGGTGACTGGATCTTCCGTAGTCGAAGTAGTATGACGAGGTAAGAATACCTGGAAAAGATGCCTGAGTGTATGGGCCTATGGCCTGAGCTCTGTCAAATATCGTGCATCGGTTTGAGATTGAGTCGATGAACGGTGACAATCCTCTCTTGCTTCCGTAGATACCTAGCTCGTCTCGTCTCAAAGTATCGATCGTCAGAAGAATCACGTTTTTCAAATGACTAACTACACCTTTCGAAATGGTCAGTGTTTGATCTTGTATTACCCTTGCGTCTTTAGTGTGAGCCCAGTGCTAAAAGCGTTATCAGCTGGGGATCGCATCCCAATTGTGTGTCGAGCGTGCTTCTCTTGCTAATTATCACATGTCGAACTCAGAGAGCATATGCATCGATTTTTTCAGAGCGTTGGGATTTCTACCTCGACAGGTATTGGTACTCTCTGGTTTTGAATCATGCCACATTCATCCTCCATACATTTCGTGACGTGAACACGCGCCATAACAGAACATACGGATTCATCGTCTTACATTATTTCCAGATGACAGGTCAGGTCAGTTTAATAACTTCTAGAGTAGGCGTAGTGTCTGGAATGATAAGCGTTGGATGGACTCTGAGTTCACATCACGATTCATAAGAACCTAGTCTTTCTGTCAATATCCTAACGATTTCAGTCGGTCTCTTATCTTTCTTTTCTCCTCTTCCGAGATTTCCTTTTGGATCCATGTAGCTTTGCACTTTGGACAGAATATTTCTTTGAGATCAGGGCTCTGTTGCAGTTCAGCTTCGCACTTGGGGCATTTCATGCAACTCGCGCCTCAGAGCAGATTAGGAAGTGTTCAATTCGTGTATTTAAGGGTTGGACCGTTTGTGGCATGAAACCTCCTAGCCTCCAAGGAGCTGAATCTTTGGATACCAGCTTCAAAAATTGGAGGTTCACTCCTGACCTGCCCGGATCTATCTC
>JAUQYT010000234.1 GCA_030587605.1 Candidatus Njordarchaeum guaymasense | reverse complement strand
TAAATCTATACCAACGGATATACTATGGTGTACAAACACATATTAACTAGAACAGGGATAGTATTCATAGGTCCCCTTAGAAAAGGAGTGTTCATTGGATTGTCCAAGAAGGTTAATGTTACCCTATACTTGGATGAGGAATTAGTCAATAGGGCCAGACTGATGGGCTTTAATCTCTCTAGGTTGATGGAGAATACACTGAGAGAAACACTAGGCAAGATAGGGTTTCCATGTGGGTCCACGTGGAATAATAGGAATCCACCTGAGAGTGAAAAACCTCAAAATGAGCCTATTTTACCCAAAGGATGGTGGACCGGGCGGGATTTGAACCCGCGACCTTCCGCATGCCAAGCGGACGATTTGGTAACGACCCTCGATTGAGGAGTAGTTCATACCAGACTGATCTACCGGCCCGCGTTCAATGTTAGCGAATATCACTCCTTAAATATGTTTCGAGTGCTTGTCTCAAGTTCCTGTACCGGCACACCGGGTTTATGTTGTCTATTAAGAGTAAGACGTTTGATTTCAAAGAAAATCTTAAGTGAGAGCTGATATTCTTCGTGTAGATGTGCCGAGGATACGCCGAGGTAGCTCAGCCTGGGAGAGCACCCGGCTGAAGACCGGGCTGTCGTGCGTTCAAAACCGATAAACGCGGTGAAACTCGCACCCTCGGCACCTGAACTCTATCGAAAGGTTTTATTGTATTCCCTTCAGATTCTAGTTAGCGGTTGCGGCCGTAGTCCAGCCTGGTCTAAGACGTCGGCCTGCCAATGATCTAGCAGACCGCCGGTGACCCGGGAGATCAACGAACGGTTGATCCGGGAGTTCGAATCCCGGCGGCCGCACCATCTTGCCATATTTAGACAAGCGAATTTGTTAGACTCAAGGGTTCCTCGTCGGCAAGGTCGCCGTTAGAGCGCGGCTTGAGGATCTGTAACATTAGCTCTTGATTGTTCGGCTTTCGGCTCCTGAATGTTCAAGTAGACTTTTTCCTTCTCGCATGTGCCTAAAGTGTCGAAGCTCAACGACCACTTCTTCAGGGCCATACTTTATCTTGAAGCCGAGCTTCTTACAGAGATCTGCAACTGTTTTCAAGTAAAGTCAATGTTATGCGAAACTCTTGAAGGAAGTACACGATTTTCCAGATGCGGCAGAGCATAATTCAACTATTGTTTGCGGTTTCACATCTTCACGTGGTCAATTCGCTTTTGGCTAGCTCCCATATTCCATGTAATCTCTACAGAATCAGGTTTCGCTAGAGGTCACGATTAGTCTTATTACTTCACTCTCAAGTAATATCCTTGAGCAGCCATGGTTCATCTTTACGGGCGATTATATGGTGAGAAAGACCTCCTCAAACGGATAGGTGGCATGGATCAGGTCGGTGGAGTTAAACTCTTAGAACTTTCAGACGGCGCGGAACGCGGTGTAAGAGTTGCCTTAATCAGAAGTGGCGAACTGAACTTCCTTGTAGCTGTAGATCGGTGTATGGACATTGTGAATGCCGAGTACAAGGGCATACCCTTAGGCTGGATCAGTCCAACTGGCATTGTGTCGCCTGGCTTCTACGAGCCTGAGGGCTTAGGATGGACCAGAGGCTTTTCAGGCGGACTGCTGACGACATGCGGCTTGACTTACATGGGGGCGCCCACGGTTGACCAAGGCGAGCCGTTGGGCTTGCATGGGCGGATATCCTACATTCCAGCTAGATTGATTTACGCGGGCAGTCACTGGGAAGGAGACGAATATGTCACAGCTCTCGAGGGTGAGGCGAAAGAGGCCAAGGTATTCGAACCTAACATAGCCCTCAGACGCCGCATAGAAGCAAGGTTAGGTAAGAACCACTTGGTTATACACGACAAAGTCACAAATGAGGGTTGGGAGATCCAACCTTTAATGATACTATACCATGTCAACATAGGGTTCCCTGTTATGGATGACGGCTCAAATCTCATCTCGACGTCTCGCCTATATGTGCCTAGAGATGAAGAGGCTAAGGGCGACGCTGAGAGATTTGATCAGTTCCATCAGCCTACGAGTGGCTACAAGGAGAAAGTGTATTTTCACGATATGCTGACAGACGCAGAAGGTTACGCACACTCAGCCATAGTGAACGAGAAGCTCCTAGACGGTATAGCCGTATATGTGAAGTACCGTAGAAGTGAGTTGCCTAGATTCATCGAGTGGAAGATGATGGGTGAAGGTACCTATGTGGTAGGTATGGAACCGGCGAACGGGCTGGTCGTGGGCAGGGACAAGGAGAGGAAGTGGGGAACCTTACAGTATCTAAAGCCTCAAGAGACAAGAGAATTCCACATCGAAATAGGCGTGTTAGTAGGTGAGGAAGTCCAGAACTTCAAGGAGAAGATAAGCAGCATAACGAAAGGCGCAAAGTCCAAGATGATTGGAACAGTAGAAGAGTTCGTCGAAGTCACAAGAAGTCGTGTTTGAAGACATAAAAGATGCATGATGAAAGAGACTAGGCTTAATACCCTCTGAGGCAAGAATTCTCTGCTGGTGATCATATGCGGTACGCTGTCAAGACGAGGTTGAAACCTGAGGAAGTTATTGAGCGAGCCGTGAAGTTCTTCGGGAAGGGTGGAGTTGGATTGGAGGTCACGGAGCAGGATGCGAGCACCGTCTGCTTTTTGGGCGGAGGGGGGCATGTCACCATAATAGTTTGCCCTGGCGAGTTGACTGACGTAGATTTAGAGACTCGAGAATGGGATTACCAAGTCAAGAGGTTCATGGAGAATATCGGCAAGTAGACGTTTCTTTAGACTTGTGGAAAAACCGCAGCCGGATGTGGCAATAGAGCATGCCTGCTTCTCTCGGCCTACAACAAGATGCTAGTCAAGAAGCGTTTGGAAGACAATTGAAGGCTTTCAGTAATACAATGTTAGAGTACGATGTTGAGGAACTGATGCGTTTTTGAGAGTCGGTGGTCACGCCTGTCGAAGGATGTTTCGGGCAGATGTAGTTCGGCTTTATCAAGGCCCTGTCATTAGAAGCGATCAGCTCATTTGCACCTATCAGCTCTAGGCTTCTCTTGACCATCAACTCCGGAGTCTGGCCTTTCACAATAGCAACCTTTGCCGTTCGCATTATGAGCCTCTCCTTCCCGCGTCGATACTACGAACCGCCTATTCTGTTTCGATGGAAAAGCCGTCAGAATCATATCTGCTTTGAAGCCATGCAGCGCTAGCCGATTTCTTCCAGAACTCTTTCTATCTCCTCATAATTCGGCTCTGCTCTGGGGTCTTCTGATATCCATACGTAGCGAACAGTCCTCTCGCGATCCACAATAAAGATGGAGCGTTTAGCAGCCGTGTAGCCTTTCAGCCCTGCAAAGTCCTTCGCCGCAACGCCATAAAGTCCTACGACCTCTCGATTGTAGTCGCTCAATAGAGGAAAGTTCAGCATATTGCGCTCGGCGAAACCCTTGTTCGAAAAAGGATCATTAACGCTGATTCCGACGACCTGAGCCTTCACGTCGCTCAGCTTTGCGATAGAATCCCTGAAGGTGCACATCTCCTTCGTGCAAACAGAAGTGAAAGCCCCGGGATAGAAGGCTAATACGACTTTATTGTCAAGAAAATCTCTTAGCCTTCGAGGTTTCAACTCGGTGTCAGGTAAAGTGAAATCCGGCGCCTTCTGGCCAACACTTATCTTGCCTTGCATCCGCATCAGACCATCATATTCTTTGACAACGATATCCACGTCGCGACCTATATTTCTTCAGTCAGATTTACTTGCATGCAGTCCCCATTCTATCTATGCGATTGAAGCGCGGTTGTACGCCAAACTATAATAAGCAATTCTCGGTATTACCTAGTGTTCCAAAAGCCAAAACAAGGTTGATCAAAGTTGAAGAGAAAAACCAGTCTTCTACTAGCAACGACAGCTCTGTCACTTATTATCTTGTCAGCCGCGTCAACTCTAAACATGCTACCCGTCGAGGCACTTGGCACAGTCGATCAAGCTTGGGATCCTGGTCCCGCTGTGGGAGGTAATGCTGTAAAGTATCACTCTCCAATTGGCCAGTCATTCACACCCACGCTGAATAACCTTGTCGGCGTAGATGTCAATATCCTGAATGATCCTAAGCAGGATGCGGCTGAGATTACCTACTCAGGCGGAGACGCAATCGACTATCACTCGCCGATAGGCCAATCCTTCAAACCTAGTTATCCTCTTTTCACAGGCTTCGACGTATACCTAATGAACGATGAGACCGCATCCAGGGCAGTGACGATGAAGCTGCGAAGCGGCACGATTGGCGGCCCAATAATCGGCTCCAAGACTTTTTCTGTCTCGGCGTCGTCAGCGTGGGCGTGGGTCCACAGTGACATGTCTTCACCTGTCCCAGTTAACCCGGGTTCACTGTATGTTATTGAACTGGTTGAATCTGTCGGAGGAGTAAATTGGGGCGTCAACTTAGCGGGCACCTATACTGGGGGTAATGCCATTATCATGGGCGCAGACACACCGGCGTACGATAACATGTTCAAGACCTTTGGAATTTCGGACAGCGTTACAGCGAACATTAGATCAGGGGGGATTGGAGGATCTGTCGTCGGCACAAGCACAAAATCGGTATCCGTACAAGGTTTTGCCTGGACTCACATAGACTTCACTCAGTTCTCCATTACACCCGGGAGCACCTACGTACTTGAACTGGTTGACACTTATGGCACTCTCAGTTGGGCGTGGTCAAGTGGCGCCGGCTACCCCGGCGGTACCTCCATTATGATGGGGACGCCAGCTGATGGCGACTGCTACTTTAGGACTTACGGGATCCCAGCAGCCTTTGACTTCCAAATCACTTCCGATCCAGCGTCCATCTCATTATCTCAAGGAGGCTCCGGTTCATCAACGATGAAAGTTCAATCTCTAAACGGCTTCAGCAGTGCTGTAGCGCTCTCATGGTCATGGTTGGGAACAGCTCCCTCAGACGTAACAGTCAATCTACCGACCCCCTTGACACCTCCCGCTGATGGAACAGGTACAGCGACGCTTACGGTCACTGCAGCGGCTACCGCAACAACAGGCGGCTTCACTCTAAAAGTGACAGGAACCAGCGGAGCATTGACACACACTGTAGATGTACCTGTCTCAATATCAGCCGCGGCGACCACGACAACTCCGACGACTACAGCAACGACCACGCCCGCGACGACAACCAGCACCACTCCGCCTCCTAGCGGATGCTTAGTGGCGACCGCAACCTATGGATCTGAACTGTCTCCTGAGGTTCAGTTCCTAAGGGGATTCAGAGACAGAACGGTGCTATCAACCTTCGCCGGCAGCGAGTTTATGAAAGCCTTCAATGCATGGTACTACTCTTTCAGTCCAAGCGTCGCGAGCTTCATCGCTGACAATCCGACGGTTAGAGCTGCGATGAAGAT
>JAUQYT010000225.1 GCA_030587605.1 Candidatus Njordarchaeum guaymasense | reverse complement strand
TTCTGAAGTAGTGAATGCTATCATGCTGCCTTCGAAGGAATCACTTCCAAACAACCCAACTATGCCAGTAACTGTGACTTCGCCTTTCGATATACTGTAGAAGCTGATTATCATATCCTCCGTGTCTCCGTCTCCATTTAGATCATCTGTTCCCTGTTCCAATGTCCAGAACGCTATTGCGTCGCCGACCAATCCTGTTCTTAATCCAACTACCCCAGTGTTTCTCACGGTGCGTGTTAGTATGTCATAGTACCTGATCACCGAGTCTTCTGTGTCTCTGTCACCGTTCAAATCCATACCGATTTCTCGTTCAGAGGTAGCGAATGCTATCGTATGGCCATCTATTGATACACCGGAGCCTATTGCTCCCGTATTTGTAACTGTGCCCAAAATTATGTCATAGTACCTAACTACAGAGTCAGTTGAGTCTCCGTCCCCATTAAGATCGCCAACATCGTATTCGAAGGTTGAGAACGCAATTATGCCGTCCTCAAGGGATGCGCCCCAACCGGCGACCCCTGTAATTGTGCCGCCAAATTCTTCAGCCATGGCCTTCACGATGCATGCCGATAAGAGCACACTTAACGCAAGGTAGATAAGGAGTAAACCTACTCTTTTGCATGAACTAATCCGCAAAACTCCCCACCGCTTATTGTTTTGTGCTGTGGTTTAATAAGGCTAACGTTTCAGTTCAGATAGTTCCATTTCAGAGTCTAAGTGTAGGTGTCTAAAGAGCTTTCGTGATGACCTAGATGAACGAACTGGAGAGTATATAGGCTGACATAAAGGTCCGCTGCAAGCAAGTGGGGTTCCCTATTATTCTCAGTTTAGCCAACATTAATAACTGATAAGAGAGAATTGATTTTTCCCTTATAATTTCTGCTCCTTCAAAAGTACAGTACCGTTAAAAGTAAGTTCTTAATAAATGGTTCAAAGCATAGGGAAACCTTGGCGCCTTCTTCAGAAGCCTCAGCCTTTGCATCGGGTCTCTAAGTTTTCAGGGAGTCGACAATTTTTCTGGTCTAAGCTTATAGATTAGGCCTTCTTAGGCGGGTTTCGCACCTCTTAAAAAGGTTTACCTTGCACATATCTGGCTCGTGGAGGGCTACTAGTCTGTCTGCTAAATCCCAGTTCCAAGAGAAGATCGACGTCCTCGACATAATCATAAGCGTGCTGAAGGACCACGAGGAGACCCTCTCAAGGCTGGCTGACAAGTTTGACGACATATATGAAGACATTTCTGCACTTCAAGGGGAGTTGCCCATTCTGGACCGAGCTCTAGACCGTCTCGACGGGTTGAAGGTCAAACACCTGATTGGCACAGCCGGTTTGAAGGGTCCACTTGCCGCGGTGAAATGCAAGGACTGGCCGACTTTCCTTAACGCAAGCCAAGGAGCACTGCTCGTGGCTTTTGAGGTTTCCGACGACCAGTGCATATTCTATTCTGTCTCCGACCTCTTCATCTTCACCTTCTCTGAAGGGGTTGTTGACGTCAGGTTGCTCATGGACAGGGGAGTGAAGAAGTGGCTCAGGCGAAGCCGAAGAGGCGCTGGTTCCGGGACACATTCCGGGGGCAAGCTCTCTTTCGCAAAGGGAGAAGCAGTCTACGAGGCGAGAGTCAGTCCAAAGACGCTGAAACAATGGCTTTCGCTGCAGCTAGGGATTCCAGAAGAAAAAGTCATCGAAGGAAGAGTCTTGGGCTGAGGACACTTCGTCCCTTTTGACACTTTCCGGTCGGCTGCAGATTCTCCAAAGTATCGTCCAAAGATAGGCAATGACCCGCTCTAGGCGCTTGACGGGGAAAGAAACATTCAGCCCTTCGGATATTTCGGTTCTATATAGCACATTCCGGTCCCAGGCGGGCAGATGTCTAGAGCTGAGATACCGGATCGTTGATTAATGAAAAAAGTTCCCTAAGGGCGGAAAAAGGGGGTTCTCCTTTTCCATTTTTGGAAAATCCCTTCCATTTCCGTCAGAATAGGCTTAAATACATTTTCGGGGAAGTGCTGGTGCAGACAGTAGGTAACCAGAACCCCCGCCTTACAGACGTACTGCTGAACTGGAAGGGCGTAGATTGAGAGCCACTTTGCCTCTGAAGTCGTGGATGATTCCGTTCCTTCTCGTTCTTGGCGGAGTCCTGTCCGACCACGCAACCACCACAATAGGTCTAAGGATGAATCTCAGCTTGCGCGAGATCAACCCGCAGTATGACCCACTCTGGGCAGTTCTGGTCTTCTGGGGGGCCTTAGCCTTACTTACCCTAACCATATCAAGGAAAAGGATACGGAACCTAGGAACAAACGGACTAGCATTATTCTCGTACCTAGGCGCAATAAACAACGCCCTCGTGATCATGGGAGTGTTTACAGGCGTTACAATATAGCCTGTTTTCCTATTTCCCCGTAATTCCTTTCCGCTACTCCAATTTGTCATAGACACAGAGTTTTTCATTGGGCAATGATGTTCTATTTTCTTGTTCTAATGCTGCCAAAGCCAGCAGGAAAATTCCAGAACAGCACAACTGCCAGCTGAACTTGGTATGAAGGAGTACAGCAATACATACTAGGAACATGTGATTAAAATAGGCATTATTTCATGCTTGCGACGCGCTAGCCACGTTTCGCACGGACTGATACGATGAGAGGTTAGGCAGGGTCTCTTGAGGGAGAGATTGATCAGAACTCCTAAATGGCACTTTCACTGTAAACGTTGTTCCTTTGCCTGCCGTAGTCTCTACTGTGATGCTGCCTTCCAGCGCCTCAACCAGACGTTTACAGACGGCCAGCCCCAATCCAAGTCCTTTGGCCTTGGTAGTGAAAAGTGGCTGGAAAAGCTTGTCAAGGTTCTCCTCCCGTATACCTGCTCCAGTGTCTTTGACACTTATGAAGGCGTCCTCACCTTTCCTAGAGGCGCCAATTCTCAACCGCCCTTCTTCTTCCATAGCGTGTAAAGCGTTTGTGATCAGGTTGGTGAGAACTCTCTTCATCAATAATGGGTCAACTACGAAACTTGAGAAGTCCTCTTCAATTTCTATGAAGACTTTGACATGGTCGGGGACTCTTACCGTTGAGAATACCTCTCTAAGTAGCTCGTGCAGGTTTGTCTCGGCAAACTTGGGCTTGATGGGCTTTGCATAATATTCCAAGTCAGAGACAATCTTGTTCATGTACTCCAGCTGTTCATTTATTGTCTCCAGAATCCCTTCTAGACTGTCACTTGGAGATGACTCTAACTCTTTCTTGGCTAGGTAGAGCGAATAGACGACGGCCTGTAAGGGATTTCGCAGGTCATGACCGACCATTGCGGCGGCTTCTCCAATAGCGGCTAATCTCTGAGATTTGAGAAGATTTTCTTGCACTTTCTTCAGCTCTCTAGTTCTCTCTTCAACAAGCTCTTCTAAGTAGTCAGAATATAACCTGTGAATCTGCGCCTTGGGGATCTTAGTTGCCAATGTTCCTAGGAGCTTAGGGTAGACTCCAAGAGCGTCAGCTTTATCTCTGTTCAATCTGAGAACATGTTTGAGTTTTCCCAGCGTCTGATCGATATCTGCATCAGGCTCTGCGATAATGTCTTCAATAACCTCACTTATGACCGAGTTGAATCTATCGATAACTACTGATAGCCGCTCGTCATTTGGGAATTGGAGTACGCGTTCTCTCACCTTTTCAATTGAGACTTCACCGTACTCGGAAATGTCTATGGCTTTGCTGATGGCATGTCTTGAAAGTATATTTCGAAGGTCTTTGGTCTTTGCTGGAGCATCGCTTATGATGGTCATCAAGATCCTCTTGTAAATCCTCAAACACGAATCAATATCGTCCAACTCTGGAAGGCTAGCATCTGTCGTCATCCTCTCAAGGAATCTTCCCCCAGAGACTCCGTATATCAAATCAGATGCTTTCAGAAAGTCCTCATTCACCTCCACGAACTCATCAAATCTACCGCCGAGCTTTTGTTCAGCCACTTTCAAAACCCTCAGGTAATGATCCGTGACTCCGTGACCTATCCGATCATTCTCGAAGATCTCTAGGTTCCTAGTGATCAACTCGGCTAAGTCAAGACCTTCTCTTTCTTTGAAGGTTATCTCACTTCTATCCAGCGAGACTTGACCATTTATCTTCGATTTCCTTACGAAATCTGTGAATTTTAAATACTCTTCTCCAAGTTGACTGCTGACCATGGAGTTGTAGAAAACAGTCAGAAAGGACGAGTAAACCTCGGAGAAATTTTCCCCCATGATAGATAATGGAATTCCTTTTTCTCTGAGGGACAATGCATACCAGATTGAGAGGAATGTCAGAAACTGAAGAATACCTCCCAGTCTAAAGACCGGGTCTATCACATCAAAGGCAAGTAGGGCGTTTGTCAAAGTAGTTCCGATAGCTTGGAAGCAGGCGAAGCTTATGAGGAGGATAGCGTATTTCCTCTTTAGCATAGGCAATGTGGCTTTCTTAGTTAGACTTAGCAACACAGCAAATATTGCTACGAGATAGGACACAAAGATAACGCCAGATATGACGAGTGGAAGCTGAAAGCCAACCACCCTGTAGGACCAGCCAAATTCGGCTAAGAAGAATTCGTAACTATCAAAATAGTGGTAGAAGATGGCTGCAGTCTGTACTATAGCAGGAGTCGAGATTAGCAAGATAATCTTCTTATCAATCTCGTGTCTGATAGCCAACACGGTGAGCAAGTACAAAGGAAAGCCGAGGTGACTGGTCAGAATCACGATCCTGAAGTAGCTTGCGGCTGTGATCGCGTCTGGGGCTCTCTCCGCAATGTAGTCTGAGAATTCCCACAATGAAACAACGAATCCGAAAGCAGATAGAGACTTCAGCGCCAAAGTTCTAGGACGCTTAATGAGAATATGCATAGACACGCAGATGGAAAGAACTCCTCCGACCAAGTATTGGTATTCGTACATCTCGCCTATCTCTCTTAACAGATGTCGGAGAGACATCATTTACTACTTATGAATCCAAGATACATATCGTGTTCATGGATTGCACGTTGCCGCAAAGGATATATCAAGAGTTGTCTCATACTTGCTAACTCAGAGATGGAATGATACCACAAGACTTTCTGTTCATCCGAGTGACCAACTAATGGAAGACATTGATCTCTGGAGAAGATATTGTAGTTTCTATGAGAAGGACTTCTCGGAGCAGATCGCCTATAATAGGAAACGAATGGAACGATACTTTGAGAAATGGCGAAAGACACAACTTGCCAAGTTGTTATGCCATGACACCATCAAGAAATTCAAAGATGTCCCGATCACAACGTATAACGACTACCATATGTTGAGCGAGTTCGGCAGAAAGATATCTGATGCGACGAGGACTTATCCAAGGAAACATGAGGAGCTCTTCAAGGATTACTACGATCGCCTCAGTCGTGAAGTTGGTTCTTGGCTTGACCGATACATGACTGAGCCGCTTTATCTTTGTATGAAGACTACGGGAACCACTGGGCAGAGCAAATGGGTTGTTCATGGAGAGACCTTCTGGAAGAACTTCGAGTCAGCGTCGATCGCCACTGCTGTAGTTGCTTGTAGTGATACGTGGGGGGAGACAAAAGCAAGAGTCGGGGACAAAGCCCTAAACATGAATGCGCCCATACCCTACATCTCAGGATGGGGGGCATTTGCCTCCCAGAAACACTTTGAACTGATTCCTTCGATAGAGGTTTCTGACAACCTTCGAGATATGAGAGAGAAGTTTAATATCATACTCAGAAGCATCAAGAAAGGGGAGAAGATAACAATGGGCGGAGGTATCGGTTCACTTTTTTACATGATATGCAAGTACTTCGTTGCGCCGGAGGAGTTCTACACCGAGTACTACCACTCTATGGGGTTTGGCCTAAGAAAAACACTGTTATATCTCAAAATGCTTCAATGCAAGCTAAGCAGCAAAGAGAGAAATACCATAACCGATTTCGTACCATTAAAGGGCGTGCTCGTAGCGGGAATGGAAGCAGGGCTTTACATAGAGTTTTTCAAAGAAGAGTTCAACTTGGAACCTCTACACATCTACGGCTCGACAGAAGCGGGGCCTCTGATGAGAGGAGACCCAGATAGGAAAACGGATTTGGTCCCGGATCTCAGAACCAGCTACTTGGAATTCAAGACTGAGAACGGCGACACGAGAGACTTGGACGAGCTCAGAAAAGGAGAAATCTATGATCTAGTTGTAACCCCGTTTGGTTCCATACTTTTCAGGTATGACATGGAGGATCTGCTGAGAGTCATTGATTTTAGAGATGATGGAATGCCTATCTTCTCCTTTGAGAGCAGGAAGACGACGGTTATACGACTGTACGAATATGACGTAACCTCGAATACCATTGTTCAGGCCCTTTCCAAGGCAGGGTTGAGATCGTCTGACAAATGGGCAGTTGCCAAGCTTCTCAAACCGAGAGAGCATCTTCACTTTCTTATGGAGAAAGGCTGGCCATACTCTGAAAAGGAAGCTGAGAGAATAATATTCGATTCGCTCATGAAGGCAGAAGAAAGCATACAGCGCCCTGACGAGACTCTACTTAGAGACTATGTGAGAGACTTCGGGATAAGAGACCCGTCTGACGTTATCAGAGTTGAATACCTTAGGCCTGGAGCTTTCCTTAGGTACACAATCCTAATGTCAAAAAGGGGTGTTCCAATAGGACAGTATAAACCCCCAAAGATAATCCTGCCCGAAAAAATGGAAATCTATGAAACACTGAGAAACGCGTGATATGGACAATAGTCTATCTGTTCATGTCGGCAAGACAATCGAAAAGTGCGCTGTACTACTAGTCGGTCTATCAGGACATCTCTTAGGAATCAAAAGAAGGCTCTCTTAATGCCTAGATACTTGCTTTTCTGCCAACATGAAATGGGACATCGAAAATGAAAGATGCTTGTTCAGAAGGAAAGGCCCAGGAAACTATCGGATCGAGCCTACTCCCCTTACCTGTCATTCTCATGACGGTCTTCATAGACACCACAGGGTTCGGGATAGTCATCCTTCTTCTTCCATTCTACGCGGTAGCCTTCCAAGAAGGGCCAGCGGCTCTCGGAATTCTCGTGGCCTCATTCTCTTTGATGCAATTCATCTTCTCCCCTATACTGGGAAGAATGTCAGACAAGCTAGGAAGGCGGCCAGTTCTTCTGCTTTCTATCCTTGCCTCAATGGTAAGCTTTACTCTGCTTGCACTGGCAAGATCCTTCCTCATGTTGCTCCTCTCGAGGATGATCGCTGGGATGGCTACAGAAACGGCAGTAGCCCAAGCCTACATTGCCGACGCGACTACGACAGAAGAAAGAGCGAAAGGGATAGGCAGAATGAGTGCAGCTCAGGCGGCAGGTTTTGCAATCGGACCTGCGATAGGAGGATTCGCGAGCTTGTACGGGCTTTGGGCCCCAGGTCTGATAGCTGCTAGTCTAGCCTTCTTAAACTTCTTGTTTGTCTTCTTCTTCTTGCCAGAGTCAAGCCGCCGTACGGTCCTTGGTGTTCGAACTTCTTTTGAAACCCATCGTGGTGATCTGCGCGAGCTTATGCACGTTCTGAGAAGACCGCTAATAGGTTCGGAGCTTGCAATCTTCTTTATCGTGAATCTTGCATTCTCAGCAATCCCTGTCATCCTGCCACTGCTTGGCATATCCTCCTTTGGTCTGGGGACGGTGGAAATGGCGTATTTCTTCGTATACATTGCGGTCATGCAGATCGTTCTTCAAGGCTTTATAATAGGACACCTAGTCAACAGGTTTGGCGAGGAGAAACTCACCGTGTTCGGCTCCTTTATGACGATGACCTCGATGCTTTTCATGGCTTTGGCTCCTAGTATCGCAATCTTGTTAGTTCTCGTAACTGTAATGATTCTCGGCAGTGATGTGATACAAACGATCGTCCCCTCCTTCATCTCAAAAAGAACCCCACCGAATGATCAAGGAAGCATACTGGGAGTAACTCAATCCGTCTCAAGCGTCGCCCGGATTCCGGGACCATTGATCGGCGGGTTCGCTTCTGAGTTTGCCGGATTAGCCGCGCCCTTCATGCTCAGCGCTGGTCTACTGATGGTCGCACTGTTCCTTGGTGTCAAAGTTCATTTTGAAGTAGAATCATCCCTGGAACCACAACCCTAGAACTTCCAAATTCAAACTAAGCCCTCAAATCATATAGGAAAAAGTGTATACTCGGGAGAGAAAGATGCTACTTTGGCAGCTTGCGAGAATAGCGTTGATCAAAGCCTCCGCCGCAATTTTCAGCCTAGAATTGGGACCACTGTGAACTCAGAATTTCACCAGACACTTTTGAGGCTACATCTTCTGCAGCTAAGAGCAGGCAAAAGACTGCTGCCAAAGCGTAAAACGGCGCAACCATGAGGTATAAGTTCGATGTCCACGTAAAGAGTCCGAAAGCTTCTGCTACTGCCCTAACTACTAACACGCCTGCCAATGTCACATACAAGGCGTAATTATCCATTAACACGGCAATAACAGGCAAGACCAAGTAAGCAATAAACACGACTAGGTGCCACGAAGAAGTAAGTCCTGTTTGGATCCCAGTGACAGAAGAGTCAATGCTAAGCAGTGGAGCAAAGTAACTGTAGTTGATCAAGCCGAGAAGAACGATGTAAAGCTTAGCTAAGGCAATCGATCTGCCCTTCAACATCATTCACTCCTAATACGGTGCTTCAACTCCAAAACGTACTTCTCAAAATCGCAATCCCTTTTTGGCTCGAATTCCAATCCTAA
>JAUQYT010000211.1 GCA_030587605.1 Candidatus Njordarchaeum guaymasense | reverse complement strand
CTTCCATAGAGGATTATTT
The DNA here is from genome assembly GCA_030587605.1 of Candidatus Njordarchaeum guaymasense. Taxonomy (GTDB): domain Archaea; phylum Asgardarchaeota; class Njordarchaeia; order Njordarchaeales; family Njordarchaeaceae; genus Njordarchaeum; species Njordarchaeum guaymasense. Next base: position 3,585 of record JAUQYT010000211.1, on the reverse strand, counting down.
AGGCTGTCGAGAAAAGGCAAAAGAACATATAGTTTCAAGAAAGTGGAGTCTAGCGCATAGGCTTTGTTGCGGTCCAACAGAGAAAAATGAAAGCAATAGATCAGGCCTTCTCATCTTCATACCTTTATCACAGACCACAAGTCCGTTTTCTCATCCTTCTTGACCAGCCCAATTCTGCTTAGCTCGATCAAGGAGTAGTGGACTCCGGAACGCGACAACCCAGTTAACACTTGCTGGAAACTTAGCTTGAACTGCCCGAGGATACAAACTTTCCCCTAGCACCTGAACCGTGAAAGAAGAATGAAAGTAATCCTCGCCCATGGCCCTCATCTTACACAAGCTGGAAGAAGTTCGCCGCTGAAGCGAAGCTAGATTCGCCACAAATGATAGCAAGAGTAGGTATAGAAATTCTTGCTGGCGATACTTTTTGAGTGAGCAAGAGGGAGGCGGAATCGGTAGACGCAGGTATTTGAAATATGCAGATGGAATAGCTGCCGTTGCAGTTGTAGCAGCCGCGGGATATAGCATCTATGAATCTGCGAAACCATCGGTGACGCCTGGACCGACAGCAACACCAACCCTTACGCCAAGCCCAACACCTACACCGACAATTACGCCAACTCCAACGCCGACACCCACTCCCTATTCCCGTCAAGAGACGCCGGATTTCTGGCGAGGCTTTTGGATCGCCGTTGGGTCGCCTGCGGATCCCGAAGAAGATAGGATACGTTATTTGCGTATGGGCCTCGACCGAATGATTAAGAGAGTGAACTCACCCGACGTTGCGATCTACAATCAGTTCTGGACAACGACCAGCGAATCGGCTGATGTCCACGAAATTGAAGGGGCGCAACCAGGGGCAGGGGGAGCAGGAAACTGCTATCCCCGTCGCTTATTGCGTCAGGTCTTTGACATTGCCCACAAGAAAGCCATAAGAGTGGCATACTGGCCATACTTAGGTCCACTTTCTTATGAGTCATGCCCCGGTTGGGAAGGAGCTCTAAGCCCCACTCCGGCTGTGTTTGACGCCTATAGGAAACTCAAGGCAGAAGAGGCAAAACTGGCCGAGGAGCATCAATGTGAAATGTTCTGGTTGGGTGGAGAGTGGAATGAAGGATACAAGCATGGCCGCGACTTCGAGAAGGTCCTCGAGGCAGTTCGGTCAAATTTTTCCGGCGCGATACTTGTTGAGTTCCTTTTTTGTGATGAGTACCGTGCCAATGAAGTCCTGACAGAAATCGATCCAAAACATTTCCAATTGATGGATTATCTTGGGCTTTCGATGCTTATCTTTCCGATGTCGAAGGATTACAATGGCGTTGAGGACCGTGCACCCAGCCCCTGCAATCCCAGCGTGCCCACGATGGTCAAGAGACTGAAGCGAATGGCTGATCTTGCCCGAAAGGCCTCAGCGAGATTCGGTAAGCCCATCATATTCCCAGAGTTGCATGCATTCAGCTTCGACGGCGCTGCCTATGAAGACCCTAATTCACACCCAGATTTCATGACCAGAGATGTTGACTATCAAGAGCAAGCAGACATAATTGAGGCGACGATGAAAGTGCTTACCCAACTTGAACCATGTCACGGCGTAAGCTGGAATTGTAGGGGAATGCTTGATCCCGGTGTGGACTACCCTATTTCTGAATTTGAGCTTAGAGGCAATGTATACAATGCAAAACCCGCAGAAAAAGTCCTACGGTTCTGGTATTCGAAGAAGAACATACGCGACGGGATCGGGTTGTTGCTCACACCGGATGGGCATGTCGACTTAGAGAACTTGAAGAGAGAGAACCCGTTGAATGAACATGGGAAGACCGAAGAAGAATAGGCACCTGCTAGGGATTCGAAATAAAATCGAGTTCAACCAGCTCAAATTTGCAGGGAAAAGGATTGATTGAAACACCATGAGAATCAACCTCAGACCTCTGCTACTAGTGATTTGCAAATGCTTGTTGACGGGAACTGGTCGAGGAAGGAGGGGCATATCCTAAGTCTGGATGATTCGAAGGAGATCGTTGATGCGAAGCCTGAGGTTCTCGTGGTAGGAATCGGCTACTCAGGTTTGATGAAGATCCCTCCTCAAACTGAAAGGTATCTAGAGTCTTCAGGAATCGAACTGGTAGCTGCGAAGACTGAGAAGGCATGCAAGATCTACAACGAACTCTCCAAGTCTAGAAAAGTTGTCGCAGCCCTACATCTAACATGCTAACCTTGAATACGCGATCTAGAGCACAGCGCATTAAGTTTTGTCGGTTTTCTGGACTTCAAGTTATTATTCCTTTTAATCCTGATCAGAACCCCGCTGTTCGACTTCTCAACCTCCACACGTAGAGGTTTATCAATAAACCCTTCAAGCAGTTCACCGAACTTACCAGGCAGGTCCAAGTAGAACCTCTCATACTTGTACTCACACCTCTTGTAGGGACGCCCAATCCAACGCCTATACAACCTAGCCAACCCTGCCACGTGGAGAATTAGGTTGAAGCAAAAATAAAAGAAAGGGAGAAAGCTGAAACAGCTATGAGAAGGCTCACAATCAATGGTCACTGTCTGTCCAAAATGCAACAGCAGGAACATCAAACAGGTCGCTAGACGAACGAAGACCAAGTACGGAAGAGTAAGAAGAAAGTTTCGATGCGAAGACTGCGGCTACACCTGGGCAGAAGAAAGACATCGCTAAGAATGTGGGCTCTCCTTTTTTATCCGTTAGTTGAAAAGTGCGCCTAAGAGATCTATGAGCGAGTCAGAGTGCTGAAGGTTTTCGTTTCTTGGCTCGAGTTCTTCGATAGAGGATTACGCTGGCAGAGAGGGCGCCGCCTGCAGATGCTAGGATCGCCGGTATGACGATCCATGTTACTGCGTTATCAGCGGCATACTTTGCTTCTTCAGCTAGAAGTATTGCTTGAGTATAGTTCTCTTCGATCAGAGCCTTTCTTGCGTCTTCCAAGAAGTTTTCCGCTCTATCCAGATAGATCGTTCTGCCCTCCGCTTTCGCCCTACTCACAGCCTCTCCGGCTTGAAAGATCGCTTGTTCTGCTTTAGGTCTGTCAACTCCTTCTACTTTCGCTCTGCCAAGATTGAGGGTATAGGTGTTGCTCTTCCTCTCGTCGACATGAATTGTGAAATTCCTCGTGGAATCCTTGGTGCTGACACTGACGTTGTAGTCTCCTGCGAAACCTCTGAACTCTACTTGGCCATTAGTATCCGTCGTCGTATTCAACCGGGTAGTCCAATTCTCCATAATAAGCCTTTTCAACGCGTAGAATGATTCCCTAGGAGAACAAGTTACGTCAAGCAGCCCTAGCTTGGCCTTCTGATAGGGTTTATCTACGGCGCACCAGTAGGTTATCTGCCTCATGAGCGCCTTGCTGAACGCAATCGTATAGAATTTCTGAATCCATTCCGTTTTAAGCTCTTCATCCCAATTTCTCCTATGCCAATACCCTAAGTTGGACTTGAAGTCTCCGGGCGCGTGGAACGCAGAAATATGAACGGGTACAGATAATGTGCCATACCAATCGAGTATACGTGAGATCGATGCTAGATCTCTGAAAGGATCCGGAAATTGCCCGCCAAATGGTC